>JAUWJG010000001.1 GCA_030607815.1 Candidatus Bathyarchaeota archaeon | reverse complement strand
TGAAGTTAAAAACAGTACTCTCCGAGTGAAAAGGGATAAGTTATCTAAGGCTAACATAAAATCATATTTGCTAGATTTTCCTTCATAAATCTGACTCATTGTTTTGAGAATGTTGAACGCAAATTTATCACGTTTGATCTCTAAAAATTCAGAGTCATTCGGTAAATATTCTATAATACTTGCTATAACATCGCTTCTATCGTTAACAGAGAAATAAGATATAACTATTCGTTTTTCATCATCGAGTGCGATACCATACCAAACATTATGTATTTTCTCACACACGATAAAATACAATATGGAATTTAATCTCCTTTTTTCATATGAAAAAATTAATTATCGAATAATCTAATACTATTCATACATATATTTGGCGTAATTTAATGAACTCCTTAATTTTTTCAAATAATGAAAATCGATTAACAATACTATTTCAATAAATTATGCTTTAAACCATTTAAACATGAGATAATGAACTGTTTCTGTCATAAGATTTGGGATTGCAATAATGAATCTTTTTCTAACTGAAGTAGCTAATCTGCCTGCTCTAACTATCTCTGTTGATGTGATTGTATCTCCTGCTGCTCTAACAGAGATCATATATGGTGCATGATCTATACCGGGCCCTCTCTCATAGACCGCGAATTCACAACCGAATTTTATCCCTGGAAGGACAACATAGCCGCGATTTCGAAGTTTTTTATAAACTAAATAATTCAGATTAAATCTTCGATACGTTTTCTCAGCATATTTTTGAAACCGTTTTACTCCGATTCTTCTCTTTTTAGGTCCTTTGTGGATCTTTATTATTTTTTTTTCAAGAAGATAAAATCCTTCAATAAGATCGACGATGAGTGGTGTTTCAAACTCTGCAGACTTAGGTTTTGCTATACCAACAGGTTTACCATAGAACCCAAGTTTATAAAGTCCCGAAGCTTGTTTATAGTCCCAAACTATTAATCTTTTTCCTATTAATTCGGCGTTGAATTGTGGTGAATTGGCCATTTTTAAGCTCCCAGAGCTAGAATTCTAGTTGAATCTGAGGCGTCTTCTGCTTTATCTGCGATATCTTCCAAGAAATTCACTAAATCTCGCAGAATTAGGGTTGTTCCAAGTTCCAGTTTAGCATCTATTATCTTTACTTCTATCTCTCTGAATATTTCATCGACAATGTATTCAGCGATCTCAACATTTTTAGCCATATTTATTATCCTTGAACTTCCATAATTTAAGGAAAAAATTGCTTCCCTAAGATTTGTTACTGTTTTTAAAACATTTTTACTAAGATTAAAGAGACCAGTTTTAATTGTATTATCGAGATTTAGCTTTTTGGAGACGATATAGTTGATTCTATAGGCAGCTCCCTCACAATAATCTACTATTTCTCCCAATTGAACTGCAAGTCTAAGGAAATCTTCTCGGTTTAGAAGTAACATTCCCACTTCAGCAAGTTCATTTAAAAGTGTTTGTCGATGTTCAGATGCTTCAGTTTTTAATTTTTTGATTTCAGCGAAATGGTCTTCCATATTTTTCAAGTTTCCTTCCGATAGGTCGAAAACCATATTTGTTAATTCCCTAACAGTATCTACAACTCTTCTGATATGATCTTGGCAAATTGCGTGAACTGTTCTTAGGATATATCCTTCTTTCTCTCTGGGAAATGTCATGAATTTTGCCACAGTTAATATTTATTATTTTACTTAGTTCTTACTAACAAATGAAGCTTAAAAAGGCTAGTGGTTACCGCTTATAACCTACTATTCGAAAAAAAAAACTTTTTTAAGAAGGTTCATTCTTTGCCTGAGTTCTAACTCGTTAAATCTTTAATCTCTGATCCTCCTTAACGATGTTTAGAACAACATTAGTTACTGTTCTACGAATGTAAGATATTTTTAAGGTACTTTTTATGAAGTTGTTCATAGATTTTGTATTCTTAAACCTTGCAATTACGGCTACATCAAATTCTCCTGTAATGTCGTAAACGGCAAGAACCTCCTTAGGTGTTGCGAGCATCTTTTCAACTTTAGTAAGATATTCCCCCTCAACTTGAATGAGAATAAGAACTGTTAAATCATACCCTAATTTTCTGTGATCTAAGAGAGGGATATATCCTTTAATAATTCCATTATCAGTCATTTTTTTAATTCTATTATATACAGTTCCAGATGCTATATCCAATTTTTTTGCTATTTCTCTGTAACTCATACGAGCGTCTTCATTTAGAATGGCGAGGATTCTGAGATCAAGATCATCTGAAAAATGAGGAGATGTGTTATTCAAAGGTCCAACCCATTAAACATATGTTCTATTCATTCTAAATAGTCTTTTTCATTGTATTTTATGAACCCCACAGAAAGGAATCAAGTTTTGAGATTCCTAAGATATCATTAAAGCTTATTCCTAAAGCATCCAAGACTTGATCAAAAGTCGACTTCAAATGCTCCACATATTTCTTTAGATCTATATCCTTTAATTCACGATCAGCTAATTGAAGAGGTTTAACTCCAATATCATCTATGGTTTTAATAAAACGAATGATTTGTCCCTGTTTAACATCATATCCCGCTTTAATTAGAAGCTTTGCAGCTTTAACATGTTGAGGTGTTGTTTTTATATATTTATTAAGCGGTTTACTGATCGTTATATTTACAGTCAAATAATCGAGAGTGTATTCCCTATTCATCAATTTACTATAGCAATCATGAACAATATTTCTAATGCTCTTTTTAGCTTTCTCAATGTCCTTTGATGATTGTACATCTCCAAGAATCTTAATCATTTTCATAAAAGCGTCTTTCAAGAATTTAGGTGTGTGTCTTTTTTTACCAATTAATCCTTTAATATCGACAGTACCATCTTGATATATCCCCAGATAATTCTTCTTTAGTTTCGTTAAAACAGAATATCGATATTCCTTTTCTATTTCAAGTTCCATCTGAAGCTTTTCATTGGACCACTTAATCAAATCATTAATTTGTTCCGGTGTAGGTGATTTAAGGAATAAGCTATCTGTATCACCGTATAAAACCTTAACCCCAAGAGACTGAGCCATATCAACTGTTTTTTTCATCGCATCTCTTCCATAAGCTGTAACAGCCTCTGCAACTGGGGGACAATATAAACTGAAATTTTCAGAACCCATTACCCCGTAAGATGCATTTAAAAGAACTTTCAGGGTGAGCTGAACGACGTTGTAGAAGTTACGAAGAGATTCGGGTAACGATTGATCTTTTGCTTTTGTCTTATACCATTTAACACGCATGTCTCGGAGAGATCCAATAATTTGACTTGATAAACCCTTCCTTACATGACAAATCCAATGTGGTAAGTCAGGAATCTTATTGTTACGACATTCATGATGCGTACAAAGAACTGTTTCGTATGAAATGTTACGAACTTTAATTATGCTGGGATACAACGATGCAAAATCTACAACTGTGACATTGAAGTGTACACCTGGTGTGGGGTTAACGACTGCCGCTCCTTTATACTTCTTTCCTTTAATCAATGCAGTAGAAGCTGCATTACCCTTAGCGGATAGAATATCTTCTGATCTAGGAATAAGATAATTCAAACGTCGATGTTCAAAATACATTATATTTTTTATCCAATTAGAAACTCCTTGTCTTGTCAAATCTTCCATAGGTAATTTTGTGATCCGCATAAGAATAAAGATGAGCTTCATCACTAAATTATCGCTAAAAGTCGTTAATTTAAGAGTTAATTCTGAGTCCATTAAGCAGTATTTAACAAGTTCTGAGTATGTTAATTTCGATATAGGAGACTTTAATGGAATTTTTCCAGATCCTAAAAGTGCTATAGCTATAGCATTTAGAGAGAACTCAGTATATTTTCTACTAAAGGCGTAGTTTTGTATTGATCTATTAAAGAAGAACCTGTAAAGGTCAATATGTATACCATACTTTAACAAGGCAAACCTTGATCCTAGAATTATTGGAATCTCATTTTTTTGAAAGCCTAGATTTTCAGCCCGGTGGTAAATATAACGTAGATCAAAGTCATCACCGTTGAAAGTTAAGATAAGGGGATATATTCGTAGAACTTTAAATATTTCTTCTATGAGTTCCACTTCTTTATCATAATATTCTACTTTCACATCGGAAAGGCCAGTCTCAACTTCTTTGTTAATATCTTCTTTATTTTTTAGCACTAGAACTCTCTTATTACCTTCTGTATCTATGAAGGACGTTGCTATTATTGGGTTATTTGCCAAATTAGGATCTGGAATTCTATCCTCTTTAGGAGAAAAAACCTCGATATCTAACGCAAGTCTTTGTATGTCTGGTACTGGACATTGAAGAAGTTTAATCCAATGCGCAATATACTTTTTAAAATTTTCATGTTCATCTTTGAAAATGGATTGAATATTTCGAAGAACATCTTCAGGAGGAACGTAATCAATGTTATTTAATTTTCCTGCCTTAACTTTATAGGGCATACCCATAAGAAGTTGTTTATCATAGATGTAACCGTTGTAGTATCTAATGTTTGCTTCCCAAGTTTTTGGCAGGATTTCACGTATTGCTCTACTTGATCTTCCTCCAATACTTAGTGGGTCTTTTGCGATGATCTTAGACATTGTAACTTCTTTATCTTTAAGTAGATCATATTTTTTCACGGTTTCTATCCGTGTCAACCCAGGGTGATTCTTAAGAGGGTTGATATTTTCAAGTGCAGTCTTTGAGAGATCTGATAAGCAGTAGGGTAGATGATTAGTATTGTCATACCAGAAATAAATCTTCTTTCTCTTTGTAGAATATAATTTTAGGTATGCTACCCGTTTTTTCCCATCATAGTTTGCGGATATTACATATGCTTTAGCTATATTTTCCGACTGGTCTGTTTCTAAAAATGGTTTTTTCTCTATTCGTTTTATGGGTTTATATGATTCATTTTTATCGTTTAGGTTATATGTCTTGATCGGTTTAAATTTCATATCCGTGAATCTTTCTAAAGGTTGAATAGTCATTTTTTTTACCCATGTTTTCTTTTAACGATATATTTGATAAAAAATAATATGTTAGTCTCAACGATTATATTTTTTTCTGATTTATAAGTTGTTTTTTATGAAAAAGATTTTTTTTATCTTATTCGTGTTATTTTTATGTTTTCATTAGATAATTTGAATAGTAGTTTTTTAATATTTATGTAATTCAGAAGTTTTTATTAGATCAACTACACTGTATAATATCCGATTAATGTAAACACTCTTTACTGGATTGATCTTTTAAAACTATCGTGTACTAATTTTTATTTTTTTAATAGATTTTCAAGGATAAATTAGTTTTGATTTGGTAAAAAAACTGTAGTTGACCATGTTTTTCCTTATTTTTATTGCTACAATTCTTTTCATTTACATTGGGTTTCTTGAATTCTTGACAATTTTCTAGATTCTACAATTGAATATCGACTTAACAGTTTTGGTAATAGTATTCTATTCACTTTGTATGTGATATTTTATAGAATAACTGTTCTACTACGTTAATATTGAGGATATAATATAATTTGATTCATTTAAGATTTAGTATTGGTTAATTTAGTACATTATTAATCTTCATCGACATAACTCAATTACTCAGAGGAGGCTTGAAATAAAAAGGGATTTGGATGAATGTATGTCTCTTATCACGTTTTATTTAGTAATCGTTCACCTATTCTAATAATGCTTTTTACACCAGGTGTTGGATTAGAAATATCTATTACCGTCCGACCTATTGCGTCTGTTCTTTTAATTACTTCATCATAAGGGATGAATCCGAGTAAAGGAATCTTATTCTTTTTAAAATATTGTTTAATCATCTTTTCATCGAAATCATCACTCACTTTATTACCAATAGTAAAGATATTTCTAAGCCCCATCTCATTAGAAAGCCTAAAAATTCTTTTTGCAGTCTCTAGAGATTTTAAGTTAGGTTCACAAACTATTAACATTACATCAATATACTTGACTGTACCCCGACCTAAATGTTCAACTCCCGCGACCATGTCTACTACAACCATCTCTTTATGCTTTGTCAGAAGATGTCGAAGTAATGCTCTAATTAGAGTGTTAGCTGGACACATACATCCCTGTCCAGCAGACTTAACAGCGCCCATAATGAGGAGCGGAACACCCACTGGGGACTCAACACTAAACTTCTGAACAATATCATCAACTCTGAAAGAAAGACGAAAGAGAGACCCATAAGAACCTGGTTTTACTCCTGTTTTTTCTTCGATTAAGTTCAAGTTTTCTGAGATCGGACTTATCTTATCCGCTTCTTCAGGAGTTATCCCTAAACTAAAAGCTAGTGTGGTATTAGGATCTGCATCAATAGCTAAAACTTTAAATCCTTTTTGCAAGAATGTACGTGCTAATAATGCTGATATTGTTGTCTTTCCAGTTCCTCCTTTACCTGATACTGCAATTTTCATTTTTTCTCACGTTTAATTCTAAAATTATTTAATACATTTCGAGGTGTACCAATTTATAAATCAGTTCATCTATGTTCAAACTCAAGAATTGTTTAGATAAAAGTATCATCTTTCTTAATATTATAACAACTCAGGTGAGCGATGGACCACTGAAGATCGACGTCCGGTTTTCCACGAACCATTAACAACCATGCTCATACCCGCGACCCCCTAAGCGCTGATCGTCTGAGTTTAGGTTGCTCTCTTCCGAGCCTGGCCAGATTCACTCAGCAAATATGGAAATAATCCCTGCGAAGAGACTATTCCATAACCGTCAGCCCTAGAGGACAGGTATTCATTGTAGATACATTAAAGGTTGAGAGGAGCCTAAGCGCCTCACTTCAGCATTGTCCGCCGTATAGGGGGTTTGCGGTCAGGATTTCTCCTTAGGGAACCCCTAGTTCCCACTTAGATCCACCACTCATTATATGTAATGGTTGCAACTTCTATAAAGATTTTGCACAAACCTTATAGATATGTTACTTGCGTTTAAAAGTTTAGCAAGTTATTTCAGATCCCTTGATTAAATATAACTAAGCAGAAAAACTGAACTATTGATTATCTATTTTTAAGTATATTTATTATTCTCCTAATAACTATCGTAGTTTATTATACATCTTTATCTTTCTAACTCTTCCTTGTAACGGAATAGACTGGAAAGTTTTAAATTATTGAAGATTATTCAATTGTCTTTATTAAAGCCGGGGTATCCTAGCCTGGTATGGAGCAGGCCTGCTAAGTCTGTGACCTTTCGGGTCTCACGGGTTCAAAGTTCTAAGAGGAACCTCTTGGGATGAAAATCCCGTCCCCGGCGCCAATTTTAATTCAAAGTTATGATTCATTAACTGAATGTTAACGTTACTAAAAAAATACTTAATTTAAAAATAATGATGTTATGATAATGCAGAGAAATTAATAATAAAATAATTAAAGATGAATATTAACTTACGAAACTTTAGGGCATGGTACTGACCATAGCTTTTAGAGGAATATCTTGCCGAGTCAATCGACGAGAAAACAAATACTCAAAACAGATATATCTGGATTCATTGTAAAAAAATTTAATCTCAAAACTGACAATTAATAGATTGGAGTATAAGGAATGCACATGAGGCTGAGATTTTGATTGTGACAACCATCAAATGATAAATACACTTTCAACTTTCCCATATCTCCCTTTTTTCTAATTACTTTGATTCATTAGAGATTTGGGTTGATGTTGGATTAAGAATGATTTTTAAGGTATTCTCTTAATGCTTCTCTTACAACTTCTGAGATGGTTACGTACATTCCATTTGTTTGTTCAATGTATTTTTCAAGTTCTTTGTATAGTCCTTCGGGAAGAATTAAGCTTCTATATTTTCTTCTGGGCATAACTTCCTTCGTACACTATAGTTTTTTATAAATATTTCGAATAGTTAATGTAGATAAATTAGTTTAATGAATCTTAAATAAAATTGTGGACAATTAGATCCTAAATATCACATATATCGAATTAACTTAAATGAAACAGTCGAGGAACGCAAATTATTAAAATACGAAACTTTTTCGTTATTATACTACTTTTAACAATTGTGCTAATTCTACAACCGAGGGTTAGGTAGTTGCTTATCCAATAGCTCAAGTCTAGATTCTCAGTTATAGACATTCCCAAGACAGTATTTGGTTATTTGCTTATTGCCAGAGAAGTTTAAAACACCTGCGATGAAAATCTGAATTTTATCAGACTTGATGCTACATACTATGATTCCGGTTATAAAATCATGAACATAAAAGTAATTCTTCTTGGAAAATATTATATATCTTATTTTAGTAATCTAACAACTTCTGAGGGAAGTTGTGCAACTTTGATTCCTACACTCATAAATTTATTTATTTTCGATTTCGCCGTTCCTATACCTGCTGATATAATGGCTCCTGCATGTCCCATTCTCTTATCCGGTGGAGCAGTTCTTCCAGCAATATAAACTACTACATATTTTGAATAATTTTTCAGAAACTTAGCTGTTCTTTCTTCTAAATCTCCTCCGATTTCCCCAATAATCACGATTTTTTCTGTTCTATGATCTTCTTCAAACAATTTTAATGCTCCAATGAAATCTATTCCGATTACTGGGTCTCCACCAATTCCAAGAACCGTACTTTGGCCTAGTTTATTCTTAGACAGTTCATTAACTATCTCATATGTTAGTGTTCCACTCCTCGAAATTATACCCACTTTCCCTTTTTTGAAGATATGCGATGGCATTATTCCGATTTTACACTCATTTACTGAGATAATTCCTGGCGTATTTGGTCCAATAACGGTTAAAGCATTTTCTTTTGCTTTGTTCATTATTCCTATTGAATCGTGAATTGGTATGCCTTCAGAAATAATCACCAAATTTAAACCATTATCTAAAGCTTCAAACGCAGCACTTTTTGCAAATCGAGCTGGAACGAAAAGAATTGAATAATCTGCAGGATTGAAGTCTTGAGCTTCCTTAACTGTGTTAAAGACTGGGATACCATGAACTTCCTGCCCACCTTTTTTTGGGGTTACACCAGCTATAATGTTAGTACCGTATTCTTTCATCAGTTTGGTGTGAAAAGAACCTTGGTGTCCGGTCGCTCCTTGAACTATGACTTTAGTTTTTTTATCTATTAAAATAGTCATTCAACCACCTTTTTAATCGCTGCTTCCATGGAATCCATGCAGAAAATACCATTTTCTTCTAAAATCTTTTTAGCTTCCCTTTCATTTGTACCTATCATCCTGACTACCATTGGAATTGTAATACCATTCTTCTTTTTGAAATTAATAATCCCTTTTGCTATTTCATCACACTTTGTGATCCCACCAAATATGTTAATGATTATCTTTTTTGGGTTTTTAGTCATGGTTATCTCCAAAGCTTTCTCCATTCGTTCAATTGAAGCCCCACCACCAACATCCAAAAAATTAGCTGCTTTTCCACCATAATAATCTAAGATATCTAACGTTGCCATCACTAAACCTGCACCATTTCCGATTACACCAATATCTCCTTCCAATTCTACATAATTGAGACCGTGCTTTGCAGCTTCAGCTTCGATTTTGATTAATTCTCTTTTCATTTTAAATTCTGGATGTCTAAATAGTGAATTATCGTCAATTATTATCTTAGAATCAGCTGCAATGAGTTTGCCTTTTGATTCGACTAAAGGATTTATTTCAACTAATTCCGCATCATAATCCTTCATTATTTTATATAAAATCTTGATAATTATTCCAAGCTTTTTGCTATTGTGTAATTTATTCAAAGTTTCTTCAATATCCCTCTCATTATCTGCTGAAACTTTCAATATTTTTTCAGGATGACTTTGTGAGAGGTCTTCAATGTCAACGCCTCCTTCTAGAGATATTAACAAATAGACCTTTTTATCGGATCTGTCAACAATTAACGAAATGTAAAATTCTTTTTCAATATCTAATTTCTCTTCAATCAGCAGCTCTTTCACTGTCATACCTTTAATTTTTTTATATAAAAGTGATGATGCAACTTCTTCCACATTTTTTTTATCAACAAATATTATTCCCCCAGCTTTTTTTCTTCCAGCAACTAATATTTGTGCTTTTACAACTAAATCAATTGGAAGTTTCTCTAATTTATCCTTGAGATTATTTAAATCAGAAATTACAACACCGTTAGGAATAGGAATATTATATTTTTTAAAAATAGCTTTTCCTTCATATTCCTTTAGTTTCATTAATATTTCCCTCTTTAATTATTATCTATATTCAGAATAAGTTGATAATTACTTCTTATTAAACTATAATTACTATAAAGTTCAATTTTCTAAAAAAGTTACAAATCTAACCAAGCGAACTATATAGTTTATCAATTCATTATTTCTTTTTTTATAGATTCTACTTCACACTATTCTTTATTCTTATGTTGCCGAATAATGCTTTACTTATTATTTTTCACTCTTTTGTATCACCACTAACAAAAACATAGAGATTGTTGCTATTATCAACGCTACTCTTTCTTGTTCTAATGTTGGATCTATTTTTCCATACCTACGCCAATGCTTTGTTAGTAAAACTAAACCAATAAGAAGAGTTGACATTAAGATTTATTTCTTCTTTTTCCATTTTGTTACATCCTTTCAAGAGCTTCTATGCCAAGTAGTTTTAATGCATTTCTTAGTACTATTCGTACAGCATCAACCATAACCAGTCTAGCTTCCTTGAGTTCATATTCATCAGCGTTCAGAACGGGACAACTGGCATAAAAGGAGTTAAACTTCGCAGCCAGATCATTCACATACTCATTAATGATGTATGGTGTAAGATTCTTAGAAGTAGCTATGAATATTTCTGGGAAGATTGCAATTTTTTTCACTATTTCTTTCTCAATATTCTCGATTAAGAGAGCGTAATTAGGTTTTATTGATTTATTTTCAGCCTTCTTTAGGATGTTGCATGCTCTAGCGTGAGCGTATTGTATGAATGGTGCACTATTCATCTCAAAATTTAACACTTTTTCCCATGTAAAGGTCACCTGCTTCTTCGGGGCAACCTCTGTTAGAGCATATTTTACGGCTCCAATTCCTACAGCTTCAGCAATTCCTTTTTTTAACTCAACTGATAAATTCGGAGACCTTTTATTTACCTCTAATTGTGCTCTCTTAATTGCTTCGTCGAGGATGTCATCAAAAGCTATATATCTGCCCCGTCGTTTCGACATTTTAAAGTCTGGTACTTTAACAAGTTCATATGCGTAATGAATTAGATTCATCGCTTTTTTTGGAGATATTAACAGACTTAATGCTACTCGTAACTGAAGCTGTATCAAGGTTTGTTCTACTCCTATCACATTGATGACTTTATCGGCTTGCTGTAGTTTCCATAAACTATATGCGATGTCCCTTGTTGGATAGAGACTAGTTCCATCAGAACGAATAAGGACGAGGGAAGGAATTTCAAGTTTCTTTGAGACATTAAAAATCTTTTTAAGATTCATTGCCTCAGCAATTTGATCAATTTTTAATAATGCTGTCTCACCAGTAGAATCGTAGTAAGGTGATGCTTTTAGTTTATCAATAATTTGGGCTACTGATCCGTTCCATACTAAATTACTTTCCCAATCCCAAGAATCCCAATAGATTCCCACTCTAGAATAAGTTTCCTTATATGCTTCCAAACATATCTTAACGACTCTTCTAATTAAACTCTTTATCTCTGGTTTTTCCATCTCATAAAAACGCATAATTTTTGCAATATTATCTTGAGGTGAGTGATCCTTTTTGATTTTATCAAGTATGGTATTAAAGAGAATCTTATCTCTTTCATATATATCATCAGCAGCAATAACCCAATCATCCAACTTATTTTGAATCTTATTTATATCTTCAATTGGGACTTCTTTTAGTTGTTTCTTCAATTTTTGAATCTCAAGAATACAATTTGTTATAGCGTAGATAAGACCTATCCAATGGTCAGCTTTTCCTTTAGGTTGAGGTTGATCAATCATCTTATAACCATAAACAAGTACCGCGATTTGCTTGCCAACATCATCAATATAGAAATGTGTGTTCACTTTATGTCCTCTTGCTCTCAGAATACGAGATATTGAATCCCCAAGAATTGAATTCCTTGCAGTTCCAACATGGATTGGTCCCGCAGGATTTACACTTGTATGTTCAACAATGATCTTCTTCGGGATATCTGTTTTTACATATCCATAAGACGTGTTGAGAATAAGTGCTGATTCTATCGCTAGTTTTGAAAGTTTTTCATAGTCAACGTAAAAATTTATATATCCTCCTCCAGCAACTTTAACATCCTTAATCATAGACATCTTTGATAAATCGATATTTTCTACTATATTCTGAGCTAATGTATTCGAAGGTATCTTTAGTTGTTTAGAAAGTTTGAAACATGAAGCGGATGAAAGGTCACCTAACTTTAATGAAGGTGGCATATCTAACGAAAAAGAAATCTTTTTTGTTTCACTATTTTTGTTATTTTTAGACTGTTCTTTTTGAGAATTATCCCAAGCTTCCTTTAGAATGTTTTTACATTCTTTTCTAAAAATCTCAAATGGATTCTCAGAATGATTTTTCACTATTTACACCTACTATTCATGATAGACTCCTATTCATTTGAGATAAATGTTTACTTAAATCTTATTTAAGACTGATCATTGAATAATCTTGAACGAAGAAACTTTAGAATTTAATGCATAAATAATTATAACATATCTCATTACTACTAGATTAAGGGGAATTCTTTGGAGTTTAAATTAAGCGAAGAACAGTTAGAGATTAGATGTGCAATTAGAGAATTTTGTGAAAATGAATTCATTCCTGAACTAGCGTTAGAACTTGATAAAAACGAAAAGTATCCGATGGAACTATATAAAAAGGCTGCAAAACTTGGATTTACAAGTCTTTTTGTTCCTGAACAATATGGTGGACAAGGGTATGGTTATTTGGAAGCAGCTATAGCCATGGAAGAAATGTGTAGAGCAGATTCATCCCTTGGTATTGCTACATTGATTGGTTTGTTTGGAAGTGATTTACTTCTTTACCATGGAACTGAAGAACAAAAGAAAAAATATCTTCCACCATTAAGTCGTGGAGAGTATATATCTTCTGCGGCTTTTACTGAACCATCTCGTGGAAGCGACATAACTAAAATGGATACTATTGCACGAAAATATGGAGATGAATGGTGGTTAAATGGAACAAAAACATTCATAACTAATGCACCAATAGCTGATTTCATAATAGTCCTATGTCAAACAGATACTAAAGTAAGACCTACATATAGAGGTCAAACATTATTTATAGTGGAGAAGGGAATTCCTGGACTAGATGTTTTAGAACAGAAGAATAAGATGGGTATCAGATGTACGGCAACGGGAGAAGTTTCACTCAGTGATGTTAAAGTAACTGATGCCGAGATATTGGGTGAGTTGAATAGAGGCTTTTATCATTCTATGTGGTTTTTTGATATAAGTAGAATTGGAGTTGCAGCTCAAGCGGTTGGAACCGCACAAGGCGCATTCGAAATAGCTTTCAAATACGCAAAACAAAGAGAAGCATTTGGACAACCAATTATACAATTTCAACAAATAGGATGCAAACTTGCGGAAGTAGCCACAGAAATCGCGGCAGCTCAACTATTAGTCTATAAAGCAGCATGGACTGTTGATCAGGGATCTATGGATCCCATGTTAACTTCTATGGCTAAACTTTACGCTAGTAAGGTAGCTGTGAAATCAGCTGATGTGGCAATTCAAACGTTAGGTGGATATGGATATATGCGTGAATATAGAGTTGAAAAATTCTATAGAGATGCAAAAATAACTGAGATCTATGAGGGAACATCGGAAATTCAAAGGTTAACAATTCTTAGATATTTGTTAAGAATGTTCTAATTGAAGAATTCTTTTTTAATAAATTTAAATGGAATAATGGAATGTATAAAAAATGTCTAAACCGTATGAAACCTTAAAAATTGAGAGAGAAAAGAGTACAGTTCAAATTACTTTAAACAGGCCGCATAGGTTAAACGCGTTCAATGACACATTAATCGAAGAATTGTCTGAAGTTCTTGATACAATCGATCAAGATACTGGTGTAAGATGCGTTATAATCACAGGAGAAGGTGATAGAGCTTTCAGTACTGGTGCTGATCTAATGGCATTTTCAAAAGCTACTCCTGTAACAGCTACTGAATTCTCAAGAATTGGTCAGAAACTTTTCTCAAAAATTGAAGCATTATCAAAACCTGTAATCGCTGTTATAAATGGATATGCTTTAGGCGGCGGTTTAGAATTGGCATTAGCCTGCGATTTTAGAATAGCTTCTGAACATGCAGAGCTAGGAAGCCCTGAGATAAATTTAGGCATTATCCCGGGATGGGGTGCTACCCAAAGACTTGTACGAATCATTGGTATATCTTCTGCAAAAAGACTTGTGATGCTTGGAGATAGAGTTAAAGCTGATGAAGCATTAAAAATAGGTTTAGTGGACAAAGTTGTTCCATATGACAAGTTGAAAGATGAAACAAGAGCATTGTCTCAAAGAATATGTGACGGACCTCCAATTGCACTCAAATATGCGAAGCAAGCAATAAATTTTGGTTCTCAGGTTCCACTTGAAGTAGGATTAAGGATGGAAGCCAGTCTTATGGGTTTACTCTTCTCAACAGAAGATGTAAAATTAGGCTTAGAAGCATTTATGTCTCGGAGGAAACCTAAGTTTAAGGGTAAATAAGTCTAATCAGTTTAAGTTTATCTTTGTCTTTAAAGAGGTTTGTCGCTATGAAAAAGTTAGCTATAATTGGAGCGGGATTGCTTGGACATGGAATAGCGCAAGTTTTTTCCATGCGCGGATATGAAGTTAATCTTCTCGATTTAAATGATGATCTTTTAAAAAAAGGTCTTCAGAGAATCGAATGGAGCTTAAATAAGTTTGTTGAGAAACGGAGAATAAGGAAAGAGGATGCTGAAGCAGCTTTATCTAGGATAAAAATAACAACATCATATGAGGAAGCTGCAAATGATATAGACTTGGCTATAGAAGTTGTTTCCGAAAAAATGAATATTAAAAAAATGGTCTTCGCTAAACTTGATGCGATTGCTCCACCTTACGCGATAATAGCCACGAATACGTCCACTTTAAGTATCACTGAAATGGGTAGAGCAACTAATAGACCTGATAAAGTTGTGGGAATGCATTGGTTTAATCCTCCACAATTGATGCAACTTATAGAAGTAATTAAGGGTGAAGATACAAGTGATGAAACTGTAAAAATTATCTTAGAACTTAGTAAACAAATAGGAAAAACACCTATACTCTGCAAGAAAGATGTTCGAGGATTCATAGTAAATAGAATTTTGGGTATGGTGTTCAATGAAGCTTTTTGGGCTTATCATAGAGGCGAAACTTCCAAGGAAGGTAT
The DNA here is from genome assembly GCA_030607815.1 of Candidatus Bathyarchaeota archaeon. Classification (GTDB taxonomy): domain Archaea; phylum Thermoproteota; class Bathyarchaeia; order RBG-16-48-13; genus JAUWWH01. The sequence goes on along the minus strand of JAUWJG010000001.1, from coordinate 19,652 downwards.
AGATGCTTCTGCAAAGTACATCGGAGGATTTCCAATGGGATGGTTTGAATTATGTGACTTTGTAGGAATAGACATAGTCTATGAAGTTGGTAAAATATTATACGAAGCCTATGGAGCAAGATTCAAACCCTGTCACGAAGTTATAGAACCACTTGTTAAAGAGAAAAGATTCGGTCAGAAAGTTAAACATGGATTTTATGATTGGAGTAAAGGAAGACCAAGAATTCCATTTAATTTAGCTGATGAATATGATATTGAAAGAATTTGGGTAGTTGCCATTAACGAGGCTGCATGGTTAGTTTATGACAATGTAGCAGAATCAGATAGTATCGATATGGGAATGAAATTGGGAACAGGATGGTCTTTAGGTCCATGTGAATACGCTGATAAAAAAGGTTTAGATTGGATATTAAACAAGTTAGATGAGCTTTACAAGAAGTATAACATGGAGATGTATAAACCATGTCCGTTACTTACAACATATATTGATAAAGGATGGATCGGCAGAAAAACCGGGCGAGGGTTTTACAAATATTAACTCTTTTCCATCTTTTATTATGTGCCTCCTCCTAGTTTGGCAGTCTCGCAATTTTTAATCTTTTTCAATTTTTATATGAACATTTGATTTTTGTTAGACAAGTTTTTTTTCAAAATATCACCAAACCATTTCATTGCTAATATGAGAGACTATAAATATTTGTATAGTTATCCTATTTACTTAACAATCTCTGATTGGATGTTTCTGTATTGACGCAAAAGAATTTAGTTTCAATCATATCCTCTGGGCTATCAAAGTTTGGACGACTGGAAGGAAAATGTAGTCGCGAAATCTTCGTTGAAGCAGCGAAAGAAGCTTTTGAAAAGTGTCCTAATTTAGATCCAGTTAAAGATATTGAAGCACTCTTTATTGGACACATGGGTGAATCCTTTGAACATCAAGGACATACCGGACCAATCTTAGCTGACTGGGCTGGTTTGTTACCAAGACCAGCAATAAGAATTGAATCTGCTTGTGCTTCATCAGGTGTTGCCCTTAGAATGGGTATTATGGCCATACTGTCTGGTATGTATAACATTGTAATGGTTGGTGGAGTGGAAAAAATGACCCATAGAACCACGATGGACGTGACAGAATTCCTAACTATGGCCTCTGACTTCCCCTTTGAGCAATGGAATGGGATAACATTTCCGGGGTTATATGCTCTCATGGCTACAGCTCATATGCATAAATACGGCACAACGGAAGAACAGATGGCTCGAGTTGCAGTAAAAAATCATCACAATGGAGCCTTAAACCCGAAAGCCCACATTCAGAAAGAAATAACTCTGGAGAAAGTAATGTCATCAAGAGTTATAGCTTGGCCCCTGAAACTGTACGACTGTTCATTAATTAGTGATGGAGCTAGTTGTCTAATTTTAACCAATCCTAACATAGCTAAAACATTTACGGATATACCTGTTCATATCATTGGTACAGGTCAAGCCAGTGATACAATCGGTCTTTACGAAAGAGATGAACTTACAACTCTTAAAGCAGGAAGACTTGCTGGACGTGAAGCATATAAGATGGCGCAGGTTACACCTAAAGATTTGGATATAATAGAGGTTCACGATTGTTTTACTATTGCTGAAATTATAGCTTACGAAGATCTCGGTCTTTGTAAGCCAGGAAAAGGTGGAAACCTTATCGATCAGAATGTAACAAACCTTAATGGCGAGATTCCTGTCAATACCAGTGGAGGATTGAAGGCGAAGGGACATCCTGTTGGAGCGACTGGAACTGCTCAAGCTTATGAGATATATTTACAATTGATAGGGCAAGCGGAGAAAAGGCAAGTGAGTGGAGCTGAAATAGGTTTATCTTATAATGTCGGAGGGTCGGGAGCTAGTGCGACGGTACACATTTTTAAGAGGGGATAACAATATGTTGGAAGATTCTCCCTTCACTATAGAAAGCTTCTACAAATTTTTAGGCGAACGAAAACTTATGGCAACAAAATGTTGTAAATGCGAAACCTTATTTCTGCCACCAAGACCAATGTGTACTAAATGTCTCTCTACAAACTTTAACTGGGTGAAACTTGAAGGAAAAGGAGAATTAATTAGTTACACTGTGATTCACTTTTCAACAGAACAATTTCAATCTAAAACCCCCTACATTATCGGAATTGTAAAATTGAATGCCGGTCTCAACCTACCTGGTATAATTCGTGATATGAACCCAAAACAAATCAGGGTAGGTATGAATTTATTAGTAGACTTCGATACCTCTATTCCTCTTCAATGGCCTCAATGGCCCAGATATTTCTTTAAACTTGATACATTATCATCTTAAAAAATAATTTTGTGAAGATGTACAATCCATTGATTTCTATATTTTTTCTAAAAAAAATTTTCCTAAATAAAATATGTATCCAATGATTATGCTTTCAATAATTTGCTCAATTCTTATACCTCTTCTTTACATTAAGACTAATCAAGTTTAAGTGATGATCTCTTTTTCATTTTTACAATTATTGTACCTAAAAGTTTTCATTATAATGTCCGTGTCACATTAACATCTTGCGAAAACTATACTGCGCAATTTTTTATATGAATCTTTTTAGAAGTGATACAAGTGAAATCATCACATATTTTGGAAGTTTATAGGTGAATGGTTAACAGTCATAGATAATATTTACGTTGTTGAAAGATATTTTCCTAGATATGACTTATTTGGAAACAAATGGGCTTCGCTTTGGAATCACTATGCCGTTTCATCCTTGGAAAGAAATATTAAAACGTGCAAAGATGAGTGAAAAAGATAACTTTGATTCTATCTGGATAGTTGATCATATTGTTGGAATGGATTTAAAACGTCTTGATGTACTAGAAGCTTATTCTATACTATTCTCTAGCTATGATAACTACGAAAGTACATCTCAGAACATCAGTTACCAACATCCAAACGAGACATCCAGCAATCTTGCACAAACCATTTCAATCCTTGATCATATATCAAAGGGGATAGTGATTACAGAAATAGGCTCAGGAGAAGCAATGAGTATTATGCCTTTTGGAATTCCATGGAATAAACCCGTCTCACGTATGGACGAAGCCATTAGATTAATGATAAAGCTATGGTCTGAAAAAAAAGTTGATTTCGATGGTGAGTTCTTTAAACTAAAAGGAGCTTTTATTGATCCAAAACCGATTTAGAAACCACATACTCCGGTTTGGATAGCTGCAAATTCACCTAGAACAATGAATATGACTGCGAAACTTGCAGATGGTTGGTTACCTCTAGTCAGAAAAAACTATGAAAACGATTTAAAAACATTCTTAAATTCAGAAAACAAGTCAGAAAAAATTCCGCTTTAGAACGAAGCATCTTATTATATTCTGTTGTTGCAGAGAACGATGATGCAGCTAGACATATTTTAGAACTTCCTGCAAAAGTTTTCTCATTATTTGATGCTAATGGATTAGATCAGTCCAGTTCAAAAATTTCACATAATTTCTCTTTTAAAAAAATTTCATAATTACGGAAAATGATAACACAAATTATTAAATATGCTCAAGAGCATGTTTCTTTCGAAATGATTGAACAACGATCTATTTGGGGTTCACCCGCAAGCTGTATAGAAAAACTCGAAAAATGGATTAAATCAGACGTTAATTATTTTGTAATAGTGGCTTTTGTCTCAGAGAAATACAGAGAGGCTCAATACAAATTTTGGGATAATCAAATATTGCCATATATGCGAGAACAATCTACTTGACCTATTACAAGACTTTTGATAATATTAAAAAAACAATACTAAACGATAGAACTTTTCCGTTTATATCATAATCTGTTTATTTGACCAATAACTTACCGGAATATTTTAATCATTATCTTAAATGTGAAACGGAAAAATTGGAAACATATGAAAACTCTAAAACTTAAACTCTATAACTTGTCATCTTATAGTAAATCTAGGGACTTCTGTAATATTAATTGATCTTGAAAACTTCATAAGGTTTCTCTATTTTTTGTTTCATATTTTGCAAGAATCGTGCTGCTAACGCTCCATCGATTACTCTATGATCGAAAGATAAAGTGATGTTCATCATGGGCCTAATTTCAATTCTTCCATCAATAACTACAGGTTTCTCAGCGATTCTTCCCATTCCCAAAATTGCAATTTCAGGTGGGTTGATTATAGGCGTCCCTTGGTCAATACCGAACATACCTAAGTTTGTAATAGTAAAAGAGCCACCCGTGGCTTCATTTAAAGCAAGATTACCCGACCTTGCTTTTTCTATGAGTTTCTTCGTTAATAATGCTATTTCAGTTAGCGACTTTTTATTTGCTTCACGAACAACTGGGACAACTAATCCAATCCCAGTATCAACCGCTATACCTATATTTATGTTCTCCAGAATCTTAATTTCCTCATCTTCAAGCGTCGAATTTAAAATAGGATATTCTTCCAAAGTTTGAGCTAAAACTTTTACTAGCATATCTGTATAAGTAACCCGACTTTGTACCTTCTTTTCGATTTCAGGAAGAAGTTTATGACGAAGCTTCACCATTTCTAACATATTCATAGCCATAGTTATTGTTACATGTACTGCTGTTCGATAACTGAATGATAAACGATCAGCCGTTATTTTCCTAATTCCAGTTAGCTTTATGACTTCCTTAACCCTGGGCATATATTTTGTCATTTCAATAAATTCAAAAACATCTTTTCTTACTATCCTACCATTTGGTCCTGTACCAGTAATTCGATTAAAATCAATATTATTTTTTTCAGCAATTTTCTTTGCAACTGGAGAAATTTTTCTTTTAACTGGATGCTTCTTAATTATCCGATCTTCACTTTTTTCGATAGATGTAGCTTCTGGTGATTCTAGAAGCACCTTCGCTTTTTCAATCATATTTTGAAGATCAGGTATGTCTTCCTGAGGTTCAGCTATTATAGCGAGAATTTCTGTTACAGGTACTGTGGATTCTTCAGGTATCAAGATTATCCTCAAAATTCCAGTTCCTGGAGACTCAATATCCTTTAATACTTTCCCAGTTTCTACTTCAAGTAAAGGTTCTCCTTTCTCTACCCCTTCCCCCTCTTTTTTAAGCCATGTTACTATGGTTCCTTCCTTCATAGTCCAACCAAGCATTGGCATAACAACTTTAGTTATCATCGTCAAATCACCACAATTTTATTGACTATATCTCGAAAAATGATCTTCATTGACAATATTTATCCGTATCATGTAACGATTTTTTTAGCCATATTAATGATATCCTCTACATTTGGTATCCAAAGTTTTTCTAAAGCAGCTGAATATGGAATTGGTGTATGTGGCGCCGCAACTCGCATAATCGGAGCATCTAAATAATCAAAACCTTCTTCATTAACCATAGCCGATATTTCAGCCCCTATACTACCTGTTTTAGGAGCTTCTTCTGCAATAATAAGCCTACCCGTCTTTTTAACAGATTGTAAAATTGTTTCTTTATCAATTGGATAAAGGGTTCGCGGATCAACCACTTCCACACTTATCCCTTCCTTTTCAAGCTCTGTAGCTGCATTAAGTGCCTTATGCATCATAAAAGCCCAAGCAACTATTGTCAAATCTTCACCTTCTCTCTTCACATCAGCAACACCAATTGGAACCGTATAGTCCTCTGTAGGTACAGTTCCTGTTATCGATCCAAGCAATTTATGTTCAAAGAATAATACTGGGTTATCATCTCTGATTGACGCTTTTAAGAGACCCTTAGCATCATACGGAGTTGATGCATATACTACTTTTAATCCTGGAACGTGGATAAACCAAGCTTCAAGACATTGAGAATGTTGAGCAGCGAGACCTGCTCCAGCACCTTGAGCTCCCACTCTAATAGTTATAGGTACTTTGAAGTTTCCTCCAAACATATACCTGTACTTAGCTATCTCGTTACATATTATTTCCATAGCGTATGGAAGAAAATCACCTATCATAATAATTGGAACGGGTCTTAACCCTGTCAAAGCTGCACCTAAGGCCAATCCTGCAATAGCATTTTCCGCAATTGGTGTATCCCAGACTCTATTATACCCAAATTCTGTTAATAATCCTCTTGTAATACCAAACGAGGTAGCACGTTGAATACTCTCACCTAAAATAATAACACTTGGGTCTCTCCTCATCTCCTCAACTAAGGCATCGTGAATCGCCTCACCCACATTTATTATTTTTTCAGACATATACATGCACCATCCATTTATACATAAACATCCTCGAATAACTCTTCGGGCTTTGGCCAAGGACTTTCCAATGCAAATTTTGCAGCGTCTTTAATTTCCAACATTACGTTTTCATCTATTTTTATAGCTTCTTTCTCTGTTATGACTTTATTTTGTATGATGTAAGCTCTTAATTTTTTGATAGGACATTTCTTCTTCATTTCCAAAAGTTCTTCTATTGTTCTTGTCTCCGGGGCACCTTCATAGTGAGGTCTCCATCTATACGTTTTACACTCAATCAGTGACGGACCTTCTCCATTTCTTGCTCTATTAACCGCGTTTTGAGCGGCATTATATACTGCCATAACATCGTTTCCATCCACTATTATACTTGGCATTCCAAAGGGTTTACCCATCTCTGCGATGTTTTTCATCCCCATTACATCTTCAAAATGCGTAAATTGTTGAACTCTGTTATTTTCGCACATCCATATGATTGGAAGTTTCCATGCTGCTGAGAGATTCAGAGCTGGATAAAAGCTAGCTTGACCAGCCATACCATCTCCAAAGAAATCCATTACAACCTGTTTAGTTTTCCTTATTTTTATTGACCATCCTACACCTGTGGCTATAAGAAGTGCTCCTCCAATAATACCACTAACACCTAGAATGTTATGTGTAGGATCACAAATATGTGCGCCACCTTTTCCTTTAGAAACACCAGTAGCTTTGCCAAGATATTCCGCAGTTAATTTCCGTAATGATAAGCCCTTTGTGATGGCATGAGCGCATCCACGGTGAGAAGGAACCATATAATCCTCTTCTTTAAGGGTTAAGCATCCGCCAACTCCTATTGCCTCTTGGCCTTGGCCAGAATGGGGTGACATTCCAATCATTTGCTTCTTTGCATGCATGTCATCAATATTATTGTCCCAGAATCTCGAAGTCACCATCAGCTTATACATCTTGATTAAAATATCTTTTTCAATATTTTCCTGAGCCATTTAAATCTCCACAAGAACTTCTATATGTTTAAACTTCTATTTAATTTGTTCACTCAGATCAAACTTCATTACCTTAATTCAAGGTTTAATCAAAATTCCCAACTGTTCACCCTTAATCAAGCTATTAAAAGCCCCATTTATATTATTCAGCGAATAGGTTGCTGTTATCATTGGATCTACTCTAACCTTTCCTGTTTTGATTAAGGCTATAGCCATCTTAAACTGATCCCGTTCCCCTTCACCACGAGTTGGAAGAATTCCGACAATATCTAGATTCTTCATCATAATACGATTAGGGTCGATCTCAAAAGGCTTCTCATAGACGGCAACGATAACTCCTTTACCATGCTTCGAAAGTATATTGAGCATTTGCCACATCGTTTCGGGTTTACCAGCACACTCAAAAACTACATCAGGACCTAAACTTCTAGTTATCTTATTAATCCTCTTGACAACATCAACCTTCTTTGCATTAAAAACCTCATCAGCACCCAATTCTTTTGCTTTTTTAAGTCTCAATTCAGATATCTCTGAAACATATACTCTCCCAACTCCTGCAGCTTTGGCACATTGTAAAATAAATAATCCAATAGGTCCTGCACCTAAAATAACCACAACATCCCCTAATTTCAACCTCGATCGCCTAACAGCACTTACAGCCACTGATACTGGTTCAACAAAAGCTGCTTGTTCAAAGGATACTTCATTTGGAAGATGATACACTTGAGATTCTTCTGATATTATGAAATCTGCATATGCTCCACGAGTTCTAGCCGTAACACGATCTCCTATGTTGTATCCCTCTACTTCAGGGCCTATCTCTACGATATTTCCAGATATCTGATGTCCTAAAAGAGAATAAGCTGGAAACCCCAAAATGCTGTCAAGAAAACTAACCAACTTTACCTCTGAAGGGTCTTGAGGTTTAGGTCCCCACTTGTACATGTGAATATCTGATCCACATATTGAACAATAACGAATTTTTATAACTACACTACATGGACCAAGTTCGGGTTTAGGTACTTCTTTTATTACAAACTTATTTGCATCTTCAAGAATAGCCACTTTCATTTTTCTTCGACTCCTTACTTTCGAGGAAAATATTTGAGCTAAACTATCCTATATCAATCACTTGTGCTGTGATATCATTGGCATCTTCCGACGCTAAAAATACTGCTAAAGCACCAATATTTTCAGGAGTAGTAGCCCTTTTTAACAATGATGACTGCACAATTTTATCAAATCTCACTTTATTTTGCTCTCCTCCCACTCCAGCTTTCCACAGATCTGTCCAAATAAAATAGGGACAAATCACATTAGCTGTAATCCCATATTCCCCTAAAACCGCTGCAATGCTTTCAGTGTAATTTATAACTGCAGCTTTGGAGGCAGCGTAATGAGCCAACGTTCCGCTTCTTCGCCTTCTCCTACCAGCACTTGATGAAATATTGACTATTTTTCCGCTCTTTTGTTTCTTCATAAGAGGGATCACAAATTTACAGCAAAAAAAAGTTCCCTTTAAGTTAGTGTCTAATGTTACATCCCAATCATCTTCTTTCCACTCCAAAGCACTCGCATGTACATTATCAATGTGACTGGGCGCAATAGTCCCCGCGTTATTTACAAGGATATCGATCTTTCCAAATTTCTTAAGAGTCTTTCTAACCATCTCATTAACTTCTTTTTCTTTCCTGACATCAGTTTTTACAACCATTACTTGACGGCCCAAAGCTCTAATTTCTTCAGCAGTATTTTCAGCTATTTCAATATTTATATCTGCGATAGTTACATCAGCTCCTTCTTTTGCAAAAGATAACACTATACCTCTGCCTATTCCTTTAGCACCTCCAGTAACTATAGCAATTTTATTTTCTAGTCTACCCACAACTTATCTCCTAATTGATTCTTTGGTTCTTCTTTATATAAAAGATTTAAGAGATATATACTTCTCAACCAAAGTCATTAATGCAGAAAAATTTCAGATAACTGTACTTAGACAATTCGCCTTTCTGTAGGGCGTTCTATCCTACCATTAGAACAATAAATGCTACAACCAAAACAATCTACATTTTTTTAAAAAGTTAAGATTATCAATATGTCCCATCGTTAAATCAACGATTTTTACTCAATATATTTATAATATCTGTAACCTACGTTTTTATCCTCTTTACCAATATAGTCTAATGCGAATTCTTTCTTAGGAGATATAACGCTTTCATCTGTTTTGAATATTCCTTCATGTAAATCCTCATACACGTCCATGGATATCCTTTTCCTACGAGAAAGATCTCTCATTAATTCTATTTTTTTAATCACTTCTTTATATTCTGGTTGAATAATAAAACTGCATGCTATCGCACTACTTCCACTACCATAGGAACATACGCCCAATCTTTTATTGTCTAAATTGTCTCTTCCATTCCCAAAATGGCTTGCTATACATAACCATACAGAAGCTGTATAAGAATTACCGATGAGCTTTAAGGCAATCAATGAATTTGCAACTTTCGCATTATATTCATCTCTAAACTCCTCTATTTTTGAAAAACGGCTTCTAAATCGTTTGTAATCTTTAGATACATAAAACTCTATATTTGTTAAGCCTTTTCTAGGAGGTTCGGGTCCTATCTTAGATAAAATATTATCCCATCTTGGGAAACGTCTCCAATCATGTATTAAAAATGAGGCAAAAGCGTATTGAACCATTTTTGGAAAAGGAGAGTGAAATGATATTAAATCAAGTTTATCGCTCAAGTTTTCTTGATCAGATTTGATTATGTTTAATTTTATTAAATTATTTTTATACATGTCGGTTGCGATTCTCATATTTCGAAGATAACATCCAATAGAATATTGTCCATCAACAACAGCAGTAGTTCTCTCAATGGGTCTATAAAAGTCCCTATCATCTACTGTCCCAAAACCAGTAAAATCAGGTTCATAAGCTAAAAGACGAGGATTTTCTTTTAAAAGTAACGCAACTGCAGCTGCTCCTTGAGTTGATTCACCTGAAGAATATAGATCATATTTTGCAATGTCTGTAGCTATGACAATAGCATATTTACGTTTATTCCATCCTGCAGCGATATATGCTAATCGGTCTATCAAAGCATATGTCGCTCCCACACAAGCAAATTTAGTCTCTGGTGCCCCTATATGATCTAAACATCTTTTCCCATATACTTGCTCTAACATACCTTGGATATAACATGATATTGGTTTTGCAGCATCTGGACCTGTTTCAGTTGCGACATGGATGAAATCTATATCTTTTGGATTAAGATTATTTTTCTTCATTAGTTTCAGAGCCGCTATTGCAGCCATAGTTGCAGCATCTTCATGTGCATCAGGAATAGACATTTTCTCTATTCCAAGCCCTTTTGTGATCTTACCTGGATCTATCCCTCGAGCCTTTGCTAATTCTTCTGCATCGAGGTAAAGTTTGGGAATGTGCACTGCTAAATCATCTATACCAACTTTTTTCTTCAAAAACTTACATCCCGATTGTTACATATGAACTATTTTATGTAATATTCCAAGTTTTTAAGTGTATAAGTAAAATTATGAAAGTAATTTAAGTGAAATACAGAACTTTTTCAAAAATATATACGTTTCATAATGTGAGTGAAACCAATTCTGCTACATCCATCACACGTATTTTCTTTTCTAGATCTGTTGTTTTAATTGCATCTTCAATGGTTAAGCGACAGAATGGACATGCTACAGCTAATATATCTGCTCCATATTCAACAGCATTTCTAACACGGATTTCTGCAAGACGCTCTCCAGGGATATCGATCCACATTCTTCCACCTCCTCCTTCACAGCAGAGACTTCGGTCTCTTGAACGGTCGAATTCTAATAATTCTACACCCGGTATACTTTCAATAACTTTTCGAGGTTCATCGTAGATACCGTTCTGTTTACCTAAAAAACATGGGTCATGATAGATGACCTTCTTATTTAGTTCTTTAGAGAAGGATATTTTTTCATTTTCAATCAAAGTAGCAAGTAATTGAGTGTGATGTTGTACTATAAATGAAGTTTTTCCATATCGATTTATAAAAGTATGATAAGCGTGTGGACAATTCACAATAACATTTTTTATATCATACTTTACGAAATTCTTCATGTTTTCTTCGATTAAAACTTCAAATAAACCTTTTTCACCCATTCCATAAACTTCGCTTCCGCAACAGTTTTCTTCATCGCCTAAAATTCCAAAGTCTACTTCGGCTTTATTCAAACATTTTACAAGGCTTTTTGGTACGTTTTGGACTTGAGGATCGTACGCAGACGTACAACCAACATAATATAGGATGTCAGCACCTTGTGAAATATGTTTAACATTTAATTCTTGAGTCCATTCAGATCTTTTACTTCTTATTCCCCCCCAAGGATTACCATTGTTAAAGATAGTTTCTAATGCATCTCGAATCGTGGGTGTAATTCTCCCTTTTTCAACTTCCAAACTGCGGAGATCTATTAAAAACTCGTAAGGATTAATGTCCTTAGGACATCGTATTCCACATGAAGCACAGGTTGTACAACTCCACAGTTCATTATGTGGTGGTTTAATTTCTTCATTATAAACTGCAACTTCTCGCATATACTTTCTAACATTCAAGTTTGTCTTTCTCGAAACAGGACAACCTCCAGAACACATTCCGCAGTGAATGCATTCAAGTAGCTTATGTTTCTGAACTAATTCTTGGAGATTCATTTCTAACGTAACGATCTGCTAAAATAAGAATATAAGGTTTAAGTATTTTTTCTTGTATATCATCTTCCACATATATACTTGGAAACGGAGATATCAGTGAATGGAAAATAAGCTGCAAAGAATAGGTATCTTTCTTTGTGAGTGTGGTGGAAATATTAGTGACGTCATTAATCTATCTACAATACATGATCAAATTAAAAATTGGGATAATGTTATTGTAGCAGAACAGAACAAATATTTATGTTCTCAACCCGCTCAGGAAATGATAATTAAATCGATTAAAGAGAAGAATATAGATCGAGTTATAGTTGCTTGCTGTACTCCTCGAATGCACCTTACAACTTTTAAAAACGTTTTAGATTTTGCAGGTTTAAATCAATATATGCTAGAATTTGTAAACATTCGAGAACACTGCTCCTGGATTCATGGCCCCCAAGCCTCTATAGTGGCTACAAAAAAGGCTTTAAACCTAATTAGAGGTGGTTATGAGCGAAGCCATGAGCTCGAACCTTTAGAAACTATAAGTGAAAAAGGTTCCAGAGAAATTCTTGTTATTGGGGGCGGTATAGCTGGAATAACATCAGCTCTTCAACTTGGCAATCTAGATTTTAAAGTTCATCTTGTAGAACAAAACCCGAGCATAGGTGGGAACATGTCAAAACTAACAAAAGTCTTTCCAACTCTTGACTGTGCTCAATGTATTCTTGCGCCAAAGATGGCTGAGATTGGTAGAAACCTCAATGTGAATTTACTTACATATTCAGAAGTGCTCGATATAACAGGACGTCCTGGAAATTTCAATGTAAAAATTTTAAAAAAACCTCGATATGTCCTAAAGGAGTGTACTAGTTGCAATGATTGTGTTAATGTTTGTCCAGTAATTGTTCCAAATGAATTCGAAGAAGGAATGGCTGTAAGACATGCTATTTATGTTCCCTTCCCTCAAGCTGTTCCTGCAACATATATAATTGACAGAGACCTTTGTTTCAAATCAGATACTTTGGCTTGTGATAAATGCTTTCAAGCATGTATCCGACAGGCCATAAACTTCGAGCAACTACCTGAAATAATCGATTTACATGTAGGCGCTATTATAATGGCAACTGGCTATGAACTTTATGATGCAAAAAAACTTACCAATTATGGATATGGAATCTATGATAATGTAATTTCGATGATGGAATTAGAACGGTTAACTTCAGCTTCGGGACCCACAGAGGGTAATGTAACGATGACTGGTAGAAACATAAAAAAAATTGCAATACTTCTTTGTGCTGGTTCTAGGGATAAAAATCATATCTCATATTGCAGTCGTATATGCTGCATGTATGCCATGAAACAGGCTTTTCTCTTAAAAAAGATGCTTAGTATAGATGTTCACATTTATTACACTGATATTAGAGCAACAGGTAAAGGCTATGAAGAGCTCTATTGGCGGAACCAGGAAGTTGGAGTTATTTTTACTCGTGGAAAAGTAGCTGACATCTGGAAGAATAAAAACAAGAGGCTTAATGTTATTGTTGAAGACACTTTAACAGGTAATGTCTCAGAGGAAGAATTTGATCTTGTTGCTTTGGCTACACCGATGATTCCATCCTCTGGATTAAAAGATCTTGCTAGTAAAATTAAACTTCCCTTAGGTGAAGATGGGTTCATACAGGAGAGACATCCAAAACTTGATCCAGTTGATTCTTTGATTACTGGAATCTTCGCATGTGGTTGTGCACTGAGTCCAAAAGATGTTCGTGATACTGTTTCCGATGCTTTGGCAGCAGCTTCCAAAGCTTCCTTGTTTCTCAAGAGTGAATTCATAACTACAAATCCTGAAAAAGCCTTTGTTATAGCAGAATTATGCGATGGCTGCGAAATTTGTATCCAGACTTGTCCATCAAATGCAATAACCATTCGGGAAGAGAAAGCCACAATTGATCTATTCATGTGTACTGGTTGTAGTGCTTGTATTCCAATTTGTCCAAAAGAATCTATTGACTTCAAGAATTCAACAACAAAACAGATAATTGCCCAATTACGTGGCGTACTTACTGACAAAGAAGACGATGAAGTGCGAATAATTGCCTTTGTCGATAAGAATGTTGGCTATACTGGAATGGATTTTCTTGGACTTGCCCGTGTAGATTATCCTGAAAACATTCGAATAGTCTCAATTCCATCAACTGCAATTTTAGGCTTAAAACATCTACTTTATGCTTTTATGTTTGGAGCTGACGGCATTCTCATGATTGAAGGGCAACAAGACATTGATGAAGAGTTCTCAAAGAAGAGGATGATTGAGATGAGTCGTTCCTTGACAGAGTTTGGAATAAAAAGAATGAGAATTCGTTACAGTTATGTACCCTTACCAGTTTATAAGAAAGCAGCTGAATTGTTCATTAGCTTTACAGAAAGAATTAAAAAATTTGGCTCACTCTCTGATGAGAAACGTACTGTCATAAAACAAAAAATTCTAAGTTAAGTAAGATGTTAACTAATAATTATAGAAAATATGAATCTAAAAAAGAATTTCAAAGATTATCTATTTTTTTCTTCCAATGAAGTAGGCTGTGTCCAAAGCGAACTTGGAGGTAACGCTATTAAAGTTTGCGTCTTTATAACCCCTTTGATGGCCTGTAATTTCTTTATAACACTGCTCAACTCATCAATTGCCTTACGTTCGATGTAGATAACCACATCGAATTGACCTGTAACCGTTTGCGCTAATTTTACGCCTTCAATCTTTTTTATTTTTTCAGCTACTTCCCATAATTTACCGGATACTGCATTAACTAAAATGAAGGCTTCCATACTTGAAGCTAATACCCCCTCCTTTTTAACTTTTTTCATTTTATTTGTATATTCGATTTGAAAAGTTCTATTTATCATCATTCGAAGTATTTAATTACTGACTATTATTGAAAAATAATAATACTTTAAAATACATATTATGAACTTTTAAAATGGTAATCTTTAGAAAAAGAAATAATCTTAAGAATACAATTGTAGTTAGGGGGAAATGATTTGGATATAATTGTTTGCATTAAGCATGTTCCTGAGACCGCAGAAGCGGAAATAAAAATTGATAGTAGTGGAAAGGCGATAGAAAAAACGGGTCTTGTCTTCGACATCAATGAATGGGATGACTATGTATTGGAAGAAGCGGTTCGTATTAAAGAGAAATTTGGTGGTACAATTACCGCAATAACTGTGAATACTGAAGAATCAAATCGCACATTAAGGAAGTGCTTGGCTAGAGGTGCTGATAAAGCAATAAGGCTAACAGATGCTAAGTTTGAGGGTTCTGATGGTTATGCTATTGCAAAAATATTACATAGTGTGATTAAGGATTTACCATTCGATTTAATACTGACCGGAGTTCTTGCAAGCGATGACGGGTATACGGTGGTTGGTTCCATACTTGCTGAGTTACTTGGGATTTCACATTCGACCATGGTTAAGAAAATTGAGTTTATTGAAAGTGTTGTTAGAGTAAACCGTGAATTGGAGGGTGGTCTAGAGGAGATAGTTGAAGTAAAATTACCGGTTGTTTTAACTATCCAGACGGGGATAAATGAACCAAGATACGTTTCTATCATGGGAATAAGAAAAGCCATGAAAAAGGAGATAAAAGTCCTCAGTTTGACTGATACTGGTCTATCTGAGAGTGAAGTTGGTGAAGCAGGGTCATGGTTAATAATTAATGAACTATTTATTCCTCCTATGGATAAGCGTGCAGAATTCTTTCTGGGAACTCCAGAGGTCATTGCAACTAAAATTGTTGATCTCCTCAAATCAAGGGGGTTGATATAAAAAATGAAAGAAATTTTTGTATTAGCTGAACATAGACAAGGACAAATCAGAGACATAACCTTTGAGATGCTCACGAAAGGGGAAGAATTAGCTGAAACTACAGATACACAGTTAACAGCAATTTTGCTGGGTAAGGATGTTAAAAAATATGCTGAAACACTCTCTAAATACGCAGAAAAGGTTTTACTCATAGAAGATATAAAATTGGAAAACTTTAATTCTGAAGCCTATCAACAGACGCTTTCTCAATTAATTATCAAAAAAAAGCCACTTCTAACATTAATTGGTCATACATCTTACGGTGTGGATTTAGCTCCTGGCTTAGCAACAAAGTTGAATCTACCTCTTGCAACGGATTGTATAGATCTAAAATTTAATGGTGAAACCCTTTTAGTTACGCGGCAAATGTATGGTGGTAAAGTAAATGTCAGAGCAACAATCCGTAAATCTAAAAGTTATATTATCACTGTTCGCCAATCCACTTTTACTGTTCAAAAACCCACGATGAATGGAGAAATAATAGAAATGTCTTCTTCACTTTCTGAAGAAATATCTAAAAAACGTTTCATCAAATATCTTTTACCTTTAAGTGGAGATATTGATATAACCACAGCAGACATTCTTGTCAGTATTGGCCGTGGAATAAAGGACGTGAGTAATAAACCTATGGTTGAAGAATTAGCGAAGATTCTCGGAGGAGTGTTAGCCTGTTCCCGTCCAATTGTAGATAAAGGTTGGCTTTCAAGTGACCGTCAGGTTGGGACATCAGGTAAGACTGTAAAGTCTAAACTTTATTTTGCTATTGGAATAAGTGGAGCTTTCCAGCATGTTCTAGGAATGAAAAACTCAGATCTAATTATAGCTATAAATAAAGATCCGAATGCTCCAATCTTTAATTTTGCAAATTACGGTGTAGTAGATGATCTATTCAAAATTGTACCCTCTCTAAAAGAAAAAATAATAGAACTAAAAAGTGCACGGTCACAAAGTTAAGTATTTTTTTACTTATTCAAAAAATGGAAGTTGATATAGTGAAAAAAGTAGCTATTATAGGTGTTGGAAACTCAAAATTTGGGATTAGACAAGATGTGAATCTTGCTGAGTTAACTTTTGAATCTGTGAAGCCAGCCTTTGAAGATGCCGGAGTAATCGGAAAAGATATTGATCTTCTCGTGCTTGGATCAGTTGGTTCTGGAGGTTGGTATGAGGAGATGCTTCCTGCAGTAATTGCTGCTGAGTATTGTGGATTGACTGGAGCTGGTCTACTCCGCTGTGAGGCTGCTTGTGCTTCTGGCAGTGCGGCAGTTTTTACAGCATATTCTGCTATTGTTAGCGGAAACACTGATTTAGCTTTAGTAATTGGCCTTGAAAAAATGAGAGAAATAGACACTTCGACGACAATGGAGTTAATCGGAAGAGCTGGATACTATTTATGGGAATTCCACAACTTCGGGATGACCTTCCCTGCTTATTATGCCCTTTACGCGACATCTCACATGGCCCTCTATGGTACAACTGAGGAAGACTTAGCGCGAGTTGCTGTGAAAAATCATAAGTATGGAGCAATGAATCCTTTAGCCCAATTTCAACGAGAGATAACTATCGATGATGTTTTATCATCTCCTGTAGTTTCGTGGCCTCTCAAACTCTATGATTGTAGTCCAATAACGGATGGTTCATCAGCTATTATCCTTGCTTCAGAAGAGAAGGTCAAGGAACTAGGGATAGATACACCCATCTGGATATCAGGTATAGGAAGTTCTTCTGATACTGCTAACCTTAGTAAGAGATTAAATTACGTTGGGCTTCGTTCATCCGTTATTGCTTCACAGAGAGCTTACAAAGCTTCTGGAATAGAACCAGGTCAGGTTGAGGTAGCTAGTGTACATGACTGCTTTACTATAGCTGAGATAATGGCATACGAGGATCTAGGTCTATGTAGGAAGGGTGATGGAGCTAAATTAATTCAAGATGGGCAAACTGAAATAGGTGGTAAGATACCCATAAATCTAGATGGCGGTCTTAAAGCCAAGGGTCATCCTATAGGTGCAACAGGAGTCTCTATGATGTACGAGTTAACTAAACAATTGCGAGAAGAAGTTGAAAAGACGAGGCAAGCTCCATTAAATAACTACATTGCTTTAGCTCATAATGTCGGCGGAACAGGCCACTACTGCTTTGTAACCGTTTTGCGGAGGTAAAAAACTATGGGAATTAGTATGCCAACTTTCAAGTCAAGACCAATTACCTTGATCTATGATATACCTAACAGTAAAACTCTACAATTCTGGGATGGTTTGAAAGAGGGTAAGATCTATACCACTAAATGTAAAAAATGTGGAAAAGTAACTTTCCCTCCGGTAGCTGATTGTTCTAACTGTTTTTCATCAGAGATGGAATGGTTTGAACTGGTAGGAGAAGCTGAAATAGAAGCTTTCACGCATATAATAATTAGACCTGCATCCTTCAAACAAGAGAAACCATATACTGTTGTAATCGGAAGGTTGAAAGGAGGAATTAAAATATTAACATGGCTTAAAGGAGCTAAATTGTCAGCTGTTAGAGTAGGTATGACTGTAAAGCTTGTGGTCAGACCCAACTCTGAGGGTGAACCCATATATATGTTTGTACCAACCTAACTGACTTTCCTTTTTTAATGTTAAGATTATTTAAACTAGAAAAAGGAAGGTTGAAGCTAGTAGACGTTTTATCAGAACTTATTTAACTATTTTTTGTGGTTTCTTCTTCTTTGATGAATTTTTTTCTCAATGTTCGTTTCAGAACTTTACCTACAGGAGTTAGTGGTAATTCTTCCATGAAAATTACATCGCGAATTTTCTTGTATGGTGCAACTCTTTCTTTGACAAAGTTGATTAATTCTTCTTTTGTTGTTGTTTCATCATTCAAGACGATGTAGGCTACGGGTATCTCTCTCCAGACTCTTTGTCTGGTTTACCAACTATAGCACACAGTTTCACTGCTGGATGTTCATATAGGACATCTTCAACTTCCCTTGGGTAAACGCTGTAACCCTTATATTTTAGAATATCCTTCTTCCGATCTACTATGTAGAAGAAACCATCCTCATCTTCTTTCGCAATGTTGCCTGTGTAAAGCCAACCATCTTTAAGAGTGTTTGCTGTTTCCTTTTGCATCTTCCAGTAACCTTTCATAACTTGTGGCCCTTTTACGATGAGTTCACCTATTTCACCAATCTTTAGTTCTTTTCCAGTATTCAAGTCAACTATTTTAGCCTCTGTATCCGGCCATGGAACTCCTATTGAACCTATCTTCACAGTCTTCATAGTCTTATCTAAGGGATTTGCGTGAGTTACAGGTGATGCTTCAGTAAGTCCGTAACCCTCTATCAGAACACCTCCGCTCAATTCCATAAACTTTTTCTGTAAGGTAGGTGGTAGTGGCGATGCACCAGAAATACACCAACGTATGGAAGAGAGATCGAACTTGTCGATATCTGAATGGTTTATTAGCGTGAGATACATTCGTTGGGACGCTGCATACAACTGTAACATTATATTTCTGAATTGTGGTTAAAGAATCTATAACATTACTTGGATCAATTATGGGAATTGTTAATCCAGCGATGTAGATCGGTGCATTTAAAGATAGAGTCATACCATATATGTGAAAGAATGGTAATGCTCCTAAAAAAACCTCATCACCTTCCCTTCCTCTTAACCATTTTGAGCACATAACTGCGTTGTAAACAAAGTTATAATGTGTCAGAATTGCCCCCTTAGGAATTCCCGTTATTCCTCCAGTATATTGCAACACAGCAATGTCTTCCTTTGATTTGATCTCGATTTTAGGTGGATTTGGTGGGTACTCCTTAAGGAGTTCTTCAAAATAGTAGATGTTTGGTTCTTTGGGAGGTAGTGGTGGAATTTTACCAAGTAACCCCGC
>JAUWJG010000090.1 GCA_030607815.1 Candidatus Bathyarchaeota archaeon | reverse complement strand
GCTTTTCTAATATCTTCCATCTTTGCGATCAGAGTTACTAAAAGGCTCGGTGGAATAGAAACTTTCTTTCCATCAATTATGCGATCACACTTCATACTATCTTTACCTGAGATAAAAGGTAACATAAATGCCTTTGAGTAGTCATATAATGCCTTATTCGCTCTTACGAGTTGTGCTAGTTTATAGCAACCATCCGGTGTCTTCTCTGATTGTTCAGGGTCAGGCCAACAGAAATTATCCAAGGCAGCAAATGGAATTTTTTTGCTTGGCAATTTTCCTCCAACTGCAATAATCCTTCTTACCCCTTCATCTATCGCTGAAGTTGCCATATGATAAGTATCTATATCTGAGTAATGTGGATTTATTCCATTTGCGAAAATTATGCCCTCTGTGGAACCATACTCTACTAGACAAATGGTGGCATCACTGGGAACATCTTCTTCCTTTCCTACTAGCGGTTTAATTATGCTTAAACCCTTAACTTCATGATCATACTGTCGTAGTTTCTTTTCAATAGAACAGATATTGAGTCTCGAGAGCATTTCTTCTAGTATCACAGTTAAATCAATTGCTTCATCAAAATTAGGCTCTTCATGAATGGGTTTCTTCCAAATTGCTTTTAGTCTCTTCTTTGGTACTCCTTCATGGAGGAATTTCATATCAAGATATCCAACAGTTTTGTCATTATATTTAACATGAAATTTTCCTGAATCAGTAAATTTACCTAAAACCGTTGCTTCAACATCTCTTTTTTTTGCCAGTTCAAGGAGTTGTTTAATTTTGGTGTGATCAACAGCTAAGGTCATTCTTTCTTGAGCTTCTGAGAGCAGGATTTCCCATGGCTGTAAACCTTGATACTTTAAAGGAGCCGTTTTTAATTCTATCTCACAACCTCCACTATATCTCGCCATTTCCCCTATTGATGAGGCTAAACCACCCGCACCATTATCCGTAATGCATCTGTACAAACCCAAATCTCGAGTTTCGAGAAGGAACTCACTCATCATTTTTTGAGTAATAGGATCCCCAATCTGTACAGCTTGGACTGGTGATCCTCTATGCAGCTCTTCTGATGAGAAGGTTGCTCCATGAATTCCGTCTTTCCCTATTCTCCCACCAACCATGACGATTAAATCGCCTGGAATAATCATTTTTATGTGAGAAGGAACTCCATTTATCTCCTTCGGCATTATTCCAAATGTGCCACAATAGACAAGAGGTTTAGCTTCACCGAACCGGTTATCAAAAATCTCTCTACCAATCACAAGAGGTATCCCGCTCTGGTTACCCCCATCAATTATTCCTCTGTGTACGCCTTCTCTAATTCTTCTAGGATGGAGAAATTGTGTCAACTTCTCATTTTTGTAAAATGGACTACCAAAACAGTACGTAAAAACATTGAACATTAATTTAGCGCCAATACCTGTACCTAAGGGATCTCTATTCACCCCAACTATTCCTGTCATAGCACCACCATACGGCTCAATGGCTGAGGGAGCATTATGTGTTTCAACTTTGGCGACAAGGTTTAATGTATTATTTAACCTGATTACTCCTGCATTATCAACAAAGACGGAAATTAACCAGGGAAAATCTTTCATAATCTCTTCTGTGCACTTTCTTATATAGCTCTGAAAAAGACTATCGATTTCTTCTTCTTTCTCTCCATCCTTGTACTGGATTAAAGCATTGAAGATTTTATGTTTACAGTGCTCTGACCATGTTTGAGCAAGGGTTTCAAGCTCCACGTCGGTTGGATTTCCACTTAATCCTTTCTCTCTTCTCTCTTCTGTTATCTCTTTATCAGAAAAATACTTCTTGATAATCTTCATCTCATCTAGTGTTAATGCTAGTATACCTTTTCTACTCATCTGTATAAGTTCTTCATCACTAACTCTTAGATCATATTCTTTCACCCGACTCTCCTGTTTTCCGAGAACTATAGGGATCAATATATTAATCCCTTTTTCTAACACTTCTCTGTAACTTAGAATCGTAAGGTTCTCGACGATTTCATTTGATAAAAGTTCTTTTCCAATTTTTTCAATTTCTATTAAAGATAATTTGGTGCTGCTTAGGAGATATTGGATAGATGTGTAGACTTTTTCTGTTTCTTTTAATTTTCTCTTTAATAAATTTTGAATGGCTTTTCTTGCTGTTTTCCCAACATTATCTGTAACACCCGGTTTATACCCAACTTCCATAAGCCAATTAAAATTTGGAAGCTTATCAGAAACTTCTTCGATTACCGGATCTACAAAGAGTTCTCTCTTAACTTTCTCCAACTCTTCTAAGTTTAACTCTATGTCTAGAGTATATACTCTTCTAGTCTTTACTTGATCAACTTCAATCCCTAGAAAATTATAGATATCCGTTTTCGTTCTTTCACCCAAGGTGTCGACTATGTTCTGTTTAAAACCTACTTCTATTCTGTAAACCATTTTCGCGTCTTTCCATTTATCGTTTAATCCACTTCATTTTTCTATAGGTGATGTTCACAGCATACTTAATCTTAGATCTATATTTTCATAAAGGAGTAAACATATCTCAAACACCACGCCATATATTACTTTAAACTTATATATTTATTATATATTTTATTAAAATTAACAATAATATGTATAAACGAAAGATCAGTCATATTACGCCTTTAAATTAATATAATTCACTTCAACTTTTACATGAAACATCTTAATAAAAGGTTTTGATGAAGAAAAACAATAAAATATTCAATATGGTTGAATGAGTTACATCAATAAATAACGGATCAAACATATTGTACATGT
>JAUWJG010000041.1 GCA_030607815.1 Candidatus Bathyarchaeota archaeon | reverse complement strand
TACTACATCAAGAGTAAACTCGTAGATGGATAAAGAGATGTGGGTTGAAAAGTACCGTCCGAAGACCATTGCTGAAGTCATTGGAAACGAAGACGCTAAAGCTTCTTTTATTGATTGGATGAAGAGTAAACGAAGAAAAAAAGCTGTCTTATTGTATGGGCCATCTGGGATTGGAAAAACAGCGTTAGTGCATGCAGTTGCTCATGACATCAATTATAATGTCGTTGAGATGAATGCGAGTGACACAAGAACAAAAAAAATAATAACAAAAATTGCAGGTCCAGCTACTTCACTTATTTCATTAGACAAATTCTTTCGCAATATTAAGGGTACACTTCTCCTCCTTGATGAAATAGACGGAATTTATGGCCGAGAAGATCGTGGGGGCGTTAGTACCATCGTAAAAATTATTAGAGAGTCGCAGATACCGATTGTTTTAACCGCTAATATAACTGACGTTCAAAAACTACGTCCAATTCTCAGAGTGAGTCATTCAATCAAATTTCGTAGAGTTCGCACGCATCTATTGTTAGCGTTTCTCAGCAAAATCTGTAGAGAGGAAGCTATTAACGCTGAAAAACAAGCTCTAGAGATAATTGTACAGAATAGTAAAGGCGATGTAAGATCTGCTATCAATGATCTACAGATACTTGGTGAAGGAAAAAAATTTCTAAGAAAAGAAGATGTAGAACATATCACTTCGAGAAATCAAGGGTTAGATGTCTATGATACATTGAGAGGAATGTTTGCAGCTAAATCATCCAGAGACGCAAAAAAGATACTTGATAGCTCTCTCATTAATTACGATACACTTTTATTAACGATACATGATAACCTGCCACTTCGATATAGAAATCCAGAGAATTTAGCTGCTGCATACGAAATCTTATCAAAAGCAGATATTTTTAGAGGAAGAATAGGAATAGAAAAATGGCGACTATTAACATATGTTTTCGATTACTTGACACAAGCAACAGTTATTGCTTCCGAAGAATTTCAACCATTCAACTTCAAGTATCCACCGACTAAATGGATACTCTTAGCTTGGACAAAAAATCAGCGAAGGCAGTTGAATATAATATGTACAAGAATCGGGAGTAAATGTCACGTTTCACGTAGAACAGCAAAAATGGAGATTCTTCCATTTATAAAAATATTATTAGACAGAAATAGAGAAATGACAACTCAAATCAAGACATGGTTAAAGTTAGATGACGAAGCAATGCAGTATTTAAGGAAGAGGAATTAATAAAACGGAAGCAAATAAAAATGAAGACATTACATAAACGAAGATTTAAGCTTCCATTTATTGGAACAGAGCAATTTAGAGAATTGATGCAAATAGGAGTAAGTTATCGACAAGGATTTTTCTATATCTCAAACCTTAACAATGTTGAAAAAATTGTTGATTCCATCTCAGAAATCCTGAAAGAAGAAATAAGATTTACTCAAACATGTAATATTTGTGACAAAGAATTTCTATGTACTGAATGTAAATATTATGAGTCATGTCCAAGTAAAAATTTACCTTTTAATTGTATTTGTAAGACATGTTCCCAACAAAAGAATCTCTATGAACAATACGTCCAAAGAAATATACAAAGAATGAAAACGAGAAAATAAGTGTCATAGAAACAAGAGGGGATATGTACTGGGAAAAACTTCAAAATCCAAAGGACAAGTCGGGTTTATAGTTTCCAAAAAACAATGGCATAATCTCACAGGACGTCCAGCCACTAAATTTAGACAGTGCTTTCCCATTTCTATGGATCGCATGGGGATGTTATGGGAATATTGCTGTAATCGTTGCGTTGATTGGGACGTCAAATGTTGCCTAAAATGTGGTCATAATCAAGGTTGTAATGACTCTCCTTATGCTACAAGACGAAGAGCTCCTCGCTCAATCTCAGAGAAAGTCATGAAAAGTCGCGGTTTATCAATATGATAACAAATCGCTTCTCGAGCTTAGAGTAACGATTCTAGTTTAACATTGATTATATTAAATCATCTTTGGTAAGATAAAAATAATGTAGAAAGATTCTCCTGTAAGAGAAAATAATAAAAAGTCTTATATCTTGCTTTATCAAAGTATCATTAGATTTAAGAAGAGAGGTGTATAATATGTCAAGAGATCAAACATTAGGTGCATTGATCTTACTAGGGTCAATAGTTGTTATCGGAATTTTCGGATGGTTAATATATGTACCAGATTATCGAATTGCAGCGCTTGTCCTTGTTGCCGCAACAGCAGTTGTTGGAGTTATGGGCATCATTGCATGGATAGGATGGACAATGGCGACGACCCCTGCTCCAGAACCGATTGGATCAATTGAAGAACCAGAAGAATCTTCAGATGAAAAAGAATAGAAGATTGGAATAATATATTAAAGAACGGACTGTTAGCTCGTTCTTTATTCCCTTTTCATTTAATGAGAGATAAAAGAAATTTTTTTCTTTAATAAAATCGTGATGATTAGGGTGAAAATAAAAAATTAGATAACACATCAATGTCCATATATAGAGAAATGTTTTAAGATGAAAAAGTTAGCACTGTCCTCATTTCAGTAAGCCAGCTTTTCGAACGAGATTATTGAATTCATCGATCTTAAGAGAAGACTTTCGGACACCTGACTCGTAAATTTCTTTAACCATACTGATTAAATTTTGTAATTTTGGGTCTTCCGGTGTTAACGTACTTTTAGTCAACTCTTCTGTTAAGTGTTTAATAATGGCTTTTCCAGACTGTTTTCCAATAGTTAACCTTCGAACATTCCCAACTAATTTGGGAGGATAGGGTTCATAAGTGAAGGGGTTTTTCAGCACTCCATGAGTGTGGATACCTGATTCATGAGCAAAAGCTGTTTCCCCCACTATTGCCTTATTTGGAGGAATGATGCATCCAGTTGCAAAGCTCACATAATCAGCTGCTTCTTTTAACCAATATATTCCATTCTCAAATTTCTTCACCCCATAGTGAAGGTAAAGGTTTAACATGACTTTTTCCGTTTCAGCGTTACCAGATCGTTCACCCATTCCAAGCATCGTAGTACTCAGGTAAACTTTGTCAAACAATCCATTAGCAGCTTTAAGAGTGGCTATCGTATTTTCAACAGAGTTCCCTAAATCGTCATGAGTGTGAATTTCAATGTTTTTTATTTTAGTTTCCTCTTTAATTTTCCTCACTTTCATCGGAATACCATTTGGTAACCCAGCTCGAGAATCAGAGATTCCTATTCCAACCGTATCACAGAGCCTATATGTTTCAGCGCCAGCATCGGCAATAGCATTAATAAATTTCTTCTCAAAATTCCAATCTGCTCTAGTACCGTCTTCACCATGAACAAAGGTGACTAAACCATGCTCACGTGCGTACTCAACACAATCTACAACCCTGGAAATAATATCATCAGAAGACAGTTTTGGCCATTTAGATTTTAGATGGATGTAAGAGACAGGATGTGATATACCAATTTCTTCCATATCAAGCCTAAGAGCAAGGTCAATATCATCTTTTGATGCTCTACACCAAGAAGCCAAACGTACATTGAAGTTCATATCTTGAATGAGTTTAATAGCTTCTTGATCAGGCTTCCGATATTGATGAACTTCAACTCTCTCAACACCCATCGCAGCTAATAAGTAAACAATGTGCACTGCATGCCGAGGAGCAACGGCTGTTCCAGGCATCTGAATCCCATCTCTGAGTGTGCAATCATCGATGATCGGTTCTACAGTTAAAGATAGTTTATTATAATCAGCGTAAGAATCGAGTTTAAATGTGCTTTTTTTAGTCATATTCAGTTCACGTTTATTTAAGTGATATATAAATGATTTTGTTAAATTGTCAAACGTTAATTGTTATCATTAAACAATTTATAAGATTTTTTTTAAGTAAATACACCATTATATTTAAATATTTTGCACAAATAAGCAATTTATACACGTATTTTTAAGACAAATAGATAGTCTTATATACCTCTTATTATTTATGAGTTAAAAAAAAGTGATGATAAAAATGACGGATGAAGAGATTAAAGACGTAATATTAAACAAAGTAAAAGAGTCAAACATTAAATTAATCATTTTACAGTTCGTAGATATTCTTGGAACCGTCAAGAGTGTCACGATTCCCGTACAACATTTAAATGAAGCATTAGAACGAGGTTACCCTTTTGATGGGTCATCTGTTGAGGGGTTCGTCCGGATCTATGAAAGCGACTTAATCGCGATGCCGGACCCTACAACATTCAGAATACTTCCCTGGCGCCCCAACGATAGAAAAGAAGCTAGACTTATTTGTGACATCCAAAGACCCGGTGGAAAACCTTTTGAAGGTGATCCACGATTCATTCTCAAACAAGCTTTGAAAGAATCAAAAAAGCTAGATATGACTTACAACACAGGTCCCGAATTAGAGTTCTTCCTTTTCAAAAAAGATAATACTGCACAGACAAAGATCATTCCTCATGATAGAGGGGGATACTTCGATTTTTCTCCGCTCGATAGAGCTTCAGACGTGCGACGGGACGCAACTTTTGCACTTCAAGAGATGGGATTCGATATTGAAATGAATCATCATGAAGTCGCACCAGGTCAACACGAGATAGATTTCAAGTTCGAAAATGCACTGACAAGTGCAGATATGGTAATCACATTTAGAACAGTAATTAAAGCCGTCGCATTATCTCATGGTTTACACGCTACGTTTATGCCAAAACCTCTTTTTGGTCAAAATGGATCGGGGATGCATGTTCATCAAAGCTTATTTTATAATAGTTCTAATCGAAACGCCTTCTTTAACTCCGAGGACAAGTATCATCTCTCAAAGATGGCCTACCAATTCATAGCTGGTCAACTTGCATATTGTAGAGAAATAGTAGGACTTCTCGCACCAACGGTTAATTCCTATAAACGCCTTGTTCCAGGATATGAAGCCCCAGTATACATATGTTGGGGTAGAAGGAATAGATCTGCACTAATTCGTATTCCTGAATATTTTCCAGGAAATGAAAAAGCAATGCGTGCTGAGTTAAGGTGCCCAGATCCATCATGTAATCCATACTTAGCCTTTGCAGTAATGTTAAGAGCAGGTTTGAAAGGAATAGAAAAAAAGATGAATATTCCAGATTCAGTTGAAGAAGATGTCTACGAATTTGACGACAAAAAATTAACCCAATTCTACATCAAGACCCTTCCCGCATCATTAGGAGAAGCAATCGAAGAAATGGAAAAGAGTGAGTTAGTTAAAGAAACCTTAGGCACATTTACGTTTAATAAGTATCTTGAAGCGAAAAGAAGAGAATGGAAGGAATATCAACTGCAGGTAAGTGATTGGGAACTCCAAAGATACTTATCTCTATAATTTTATTTCAAATATGCATCTTTTTTTGTCAAAGTTAGAGGATGATTCCGTAATGATAAATGAGCGCCTGTTGATATAGCGCTTTGTATAATTATTTGTTAAAAGAACAGATGATCATACTCTTGACTACAATTGTATTCCAAGAATATTTCTAAAGAGCTTTTATTAGTAATTGAATTAGCTTAAAGGATTCTTTTTAAATAGTAAAGCCTTCAAGAAAGAAGAAAAAAATTGAAGGATCTATAGATGAAGAAATATTTACGAAAAATGACAAAAAAAAGGGAGAATAATAAAAACTCTGAAGAAAAAGAGATTAAAAAAATGGCAGAACGCATCCTTGTAGAAGCGCGAAAGATGGCTAAGCTCCAAGGAAGACATGCGGCGGAAGAAGTTCTTCTAGAGGCAACAGCATTAGCAAGATGGATGAAACGGCCCTTCTATATCGCCTAAATGAAGAAAAACAATATGGATTCATGTCACTGATACAAATTTCTGAAAGATAATAACGTAATAGACGAAAATTTTAATGAAATGAAAATCTCGTTATTTCAAGGAAGCGTTAGTGAAAATGGTCTATACGAGAGCTTAATAATGGAAACTTTTAAGAAAAAGCTACGTTTTAATTAATGATTGTGTACGTATGTTAGATAAATTAGATGTAAGAATCCTAGAAATAATCAATAAAGCATCGTCTATTGTCAGATCTATAAGTGAAAAAGAGATTGAGGTCGGAGTCCTTTTTCCTTCAGTAACGACATTAGACATTAAACGTAATCTGCCAACACAAATTGAGTTAAATGTAATAAAAGGCAGATTAAATGCTCTAAAGAATGAGAAATACACCTATTTCGTTTCAGAACGATGGTGGTTAACAGAAAGGGGAAAAGAAGTCCTCGGTAAGACAGATTCAAATACCTCCTTTCAAACCACTTCTTTATCTAAACCCATGGGTAAGATTTTAGAAGAGACTTTCTCCAAATTTGAAACCAAGGGAGAAGAAACGATTCAACATCAAGTACTCCTAATGAAAAAAGATGAACTTCTAAAAGAAATTAAAAAATTAGAAAAAAGATTAATTCAAAAAAAGGCAGAATTAAACAGAATCTATAAAACCATCCCAAAAGATTGAGTTCAAAAACTTAACCAAATAGACAGTTACATATGCATAAAACGCATGTACCGCACAAGAGAATGTGAAAATTAACTAAAGAACCGAGCATTTACCGTATTGGGAGCCCTGTTTCTTTGCTTTATTAACCTACAAAAACAGGTCTCTTTGATAGATACGTCGGTAACGACAGAGGCTTATATGGACGTCCTTTAGTTTTTCTTTTAATCTCTGTAATTAATTCTTGCAACGTTATGTGTTGTATATCTCGCTCTCGCGATTCACGAATTCTCACAGGTAGGGTTTCAGAATTGATTTCCCGCTCACCAATACAAATTATGTATGGTATCCATTCTCGTTCTCCACGTCTAATCCTTTTTTGAACAGTCATTTTTCTATTGTCGATATCAACTCTTATCTGATTCCCAGTAAATTTCGTCAAAATATTCTCACAATCTTGAACATATTTATCAGTAATCGGGATTAGTCTCACCTGCGTTGGTGATAACCAAAGTGGAAACATAGGTGATTTACCCTTTTTTTGATCAGCATATGCTTTCTCCAATAAAACGTAGATACATCTTTCGATTGCTCCACTTGGACTACAATGTAAAATAATGGGAGTTCGTCTCTCCCCTTTCGCGTCTACATATGTAATATTATACCGTTCAGCATTTTCAACATCTATCTGATCCGTTGATAGAGCTGAGGCTTTATTCAAATTATCTATAAAATTAATCTCCCACTTTAAAGTAAAATAGAAGAACCTCTTAGGCCAAATCTCGATTAATACAGGTTTACCGAATGATTTGACAAAGGAAGTGATAAAATGCGTATTTT
>JAUWJG010000049.1 GCA_030607815.1 Candidatus Bathyarchaeota archaeon | reverse complement strand
TGTATTTATGTCAAAAGAAGAACGGATACAACCTGTAAAAATCATTATACCTAAAAATGAAAAGTCTCTTCGTAATCTTCTTAAAGAGAATAACGTGTTGATTCAAGTTAAGAATGGACATAGAATAGTTTTAATGGAAGGAAAAAGCTTAACGGATTTAGATCAAGTTATACCTCTAGGAAAAAAAATTGTAGTTATTTCTTTCTCTGTTCTTGGAGGTGGTTAATGTTGATCACAACCAGAACGTGTCAACTTGCGTCTTTTTTTTAATTCTAAATGATCTTCGTACAGTCTGAGTTATGTATCCGGTATCTCACGTTATGTCTTAGATGTTCTATTGACTAAATTAGTTGGGTGAGAAAGTTTTATTTTTTTTCAAGTATTGTTCATATAATTAGGGAAACTGTTTTCATTAACTGTGTAAACATCATTTGCAGTCCTTCTTTCTGAATGAAACGGACTTGGAGTGATTGAACATCTTAGGGTAAAAGTATGCATAAAGGAATCGACATTTTATTTATGGCTCTTGAACTTATCCTGTGTAAGATTTTGATAACTAAGAATAGAAAAGAGAAAGAAATTGATGTGAAACAGGTTTATTTTTCTATTTTTATCCGCAAGTGACAAAACCGAATTTTTTATGTATTTTCCTAAGGAAGGAAGTCTCATTTGTTATATTAAACTTATCCAATTTAGTGTTATTTCCGAAAATAGAAAAACTAATCGAAAAGAGAGAAAGAGTATAAAAAAATCAAAATTAGAAAAGATGAGACAAACTCAGAGAATACTAAAAAAACTTGGTTATCTTTTTGAGAACCATCATAAGACATAAAATAGAGAGAATAGTATTTTTTCTCTGGATTGACTCTAAAAGCTAATATTGAAAATATTATATATTATAAAAAGATAAATCATAAGAATCAAATTTATTATTAGAAATAGCAATTCAATATAACTTTTTTTGAGGGGCGTAATCTTTTTGAAAATTGAAGAAATCAAGAAAAATTTTAAAACTGAAATGAATAATGCTAATGATGCATTAGAAGACATACAAACGTACAACAAAAGAACAATACAAAAGCAAACGAATTACATATATTACCGTCGAATGTTCGTTATCTAATCTTCTGGACGATACATGATTGGATAAGAACAAAAGAGAATGAAGAAGGGAAAGAAAAAATTTCATATTAAAGGGAAAACGGATAAATCTTAAAAGTTTAAACTAAAATTTGCTTTCTCACCTCTTCTCTATCTTTAAGAAAACTTCTAAAAAACGGGTCATATCTATGACTAAAAGTGTATGAAACTTGAATCTCTTAAACAGATATAGATCTTATCTTTTGGTTATTTCTTTCGCAATTATCATTCTACTCACCTTAACAACTTTTGAAATTCAAAAAACATATACTCTTCAAGTCAAAGATGTAGATACTTCTCTAATCTCAGGAAAAATACTGGATGCAGTGACTGGTCAACCAGTCATAGATGCAACTGTAGCAATTTGGGAGACGAAAGTATCTCGGAGAGGGCAATCAATAATCTTACAAGGAATTACACATACTGATGTTAATGGTAGCTATAAGATTTTTGTACAGGGTAATACATCTTACCGTTTATATGCTTACTATAATGATCCAAATTCACCTGGTTATGATTATTTACCTCAATATTCAACCTTCACTCTCGGGAAAGAAGAAAAAACGAACCTAGAATTCAAATTAATTCCTGCAGCATCCATCATTTTTCAGGGAGATATACTTCTTGTTGATTCTTCAAGATCTCCAGACCAATGGGGATTCACAATTGTTCCCGAGAAAGAATTACTTGAGACTAGAGGACTCGTCTTAACTTACGGTGTGGTTCCTGAATCTCATAATTATTTCTTAAATATTACCTCTAACCATGTGATCGTTCCTGCTAATACAACCTTTCAAATCCAAGTAAAGGCTTCATCACAAAAATATCATTCCTTTGACGTGAACGATTCTCAATTCTTTTACTTAGATAAAGGTGAAAAAGTTCAAGTTAACGTTGAAGAATATGTCCTTTTGTATAATATCAACTTGACTAAAGATTTTCTGAAAACTGCCGAAATTCATGTCAACGAGACCGAACAAATTGGCTTTTATGTCATGAGTGAAAAACGAGATCTAATAAAAGCCCAAAACCTCATTGAGAACGCCGAACAACAATTAATTGGAGACCATTATGATGAAAGTTATGCTGATCTCCGCGAAGCATATACTACTATCGCTTTCATTAATGAACAAACACAATCAATGTATGTTGACGCCTCCGCATCCGTTAACATAATTATCATTTTTCTAGCTTTAACTTCAACAACTCTATCATACATGCTCTTTGAACATTGGACTATGAAAATATTATCGATTGGCTTATCATACGGCCTATTCATTATAATATTCTATTTCGTCTACGCTGGTTGCCAAATCGTGGGACCCTCATCTATTCTTATAACCTCTAGTCTGTCAATTAGTTTTTTCGTTATCACTCTTTTCATTCTTCCCCGTTTCATTCCTATGACCATTATTTTTTCTATAGCCAAACGCACCATCAGAAGGCGTACCCTACGCTTCATTCTGACAATAATCCCTGTAATAGTCATGATCATGGGGTTTGTTGCTCTAACATCCTTCTCTTCAGAATATGGTATTATCTCATCAACGATAGGTACGACAAATACAGAAACCGAAGGACTCCTCATCAGACAACCTCTTCCTAAAATTCCATCCATAACACTTGATACACGAACACTTACCACCTTCTCCCTTCTTGATATTTCAATTATAGATTGGATGCAGAACAAATCTGAGGTTGAAGTAGTAGCTCCGAAAGTTGAAAATTGGGCAAGTACAATGCCATTGGGATCCCTATCATCATCAAATGAAAGCTTACCTATCTTTGGGGTACTTGGTATCTCTCCAAGTGCTGAGGCTAAAATAAACACTTTTGACAAACTTATGGTTGAAGGACAAGGTCGATATCTACAAGATGAAGACGAGGATTCAATCATGATTAGCACTCAGATGGCTCAAACCTTAAATGTGAATGTTGGAGATCTTCTAATTTTTCAAATGGGTTCTTCATCAATTGAAGTAAAATTGGTTGGAATCCTAAATGATCAAGGTTTAAGTCAAAAGAAAGATTTAGATGGAGCTTCAATATTACCCGAAAAGATTACTATTTCATTAGTAGTTCAAGGTGTTGTTATGGATGCACAGGTAGAACCTTGTGATCCATCTGAAGTTGTTGTGACTAATTGGCAGACTGCACTGAAACTGTTCTCTGCGAATTCACCAATATTTCTTTCAAGGATTAATGTTGTTATAGATGACTCAATAGATCTCCTTCCTTTTTCTTCTCAAGTAGCATTAGAAAGAGATTACTGGGTTTGGACAACCTTGAAAGGGGAAATTTATCTTGTTGGTCTCATTCCTCAACTTGAAGCAAAGGGATTATCAATCTTTATTCCTTGGTTGATTGTAATCCTGAATGTAACGATTGTGATGATAAATACTATCTACGAACGTAGAAGAGAAATTATTATCCTCTCATCAATAGGCTTTAATCCTACACACATCACTTCCATTTTCGGAGCTGAGGCATTAATAATAGGTGTGCTTGCAGGGGGACTAGGTTACTTACTCGGATTGAGTTTATACCGAATCATGATTTTTCTATCAATTAATATAGATGTGGTACAGAAAACTTCCGCTATGTGGACTGTTGCATCTTTAGGTATTTCAGTAACAGCCGTGCTCATTGGGACTCTCATAGCTTTACAATTTTCAGTTGCCATTACTCCTTCACTCCTTAGAAAATGGAAAGCTGAAAAGAAACTTCATGGAATGGACTCATTGATCTTCGATATTCCCCTCAAGGTTCCCCTAACAGAAGTACACTCAGTACTTGATTACTTTAAAAAACGTTTACAAAATTGGAAAGGTGAAAATAATATTCAGATCGATCAACTGAAAAACATAAGAGAAGAAACATCTGAAGGGATTCAAGATGGTATAAGCTTCACATATCGTTTAGGTTACGGTCAAGGAACATTCATTAGTAGTAATAAACTACTGTTATCAAAGCGAAGAGATGAAACTAATTATACTTTAAAGCTAATTTCTAAAGCTGGGAAAGATCAAGCCTATGAAACAGCCAATTTTGTGCGTAAACTTTTTCTCGAGTGGAGTATGAAATCTTAAATAACGCGTAGCTTCAAAATTCTTATTCCTGATATTAACGTTTTGTAAGTTTTTATAAGGAAATAAACTATCTTCCTCTTCTCCTATTCTATTAGAGCTCTAATTGTAGTTTGAGAACAAATCTAGATCGTTAATGCAATAAAAAGAACCGATGAGAAGATAATGGACAATTCTTGTTGGATTTTTGAATCTTTAAAGATTTTTCGTTAAAAAACATTTAAATTTTAAAAAAAATCTTTTTTTAAAATCTTACATATTTATCTTATAAAATCGTAGATTCTTCAAACAAGTTAACTTATAAAAAGGAATACTCAATAAAAAAGGGGGATTGGTAATAACTTGGTAAAGTTATCTTCTCTTTACAACTTTCTTTGCAGCTGATATAATTTCATTTGATGTCAAACCAAAGATTTTCTGTAGCTCTACATCTGTACCAGATTCTGTGAATACATCTTTGACACCTACCATCTCAAGCGGTACAGGGTTTGTTCTTACTAAAATCTCTGCCACAGCTCCGCCTAATCCTCCTATAATAGAATGCTCTTCAGCAGTAACGATAGCTCCGGTCTCTTTAGATGCTTTCAAAATTGCTTCTTCATCTATCGGTTTAACCGTGTGCATGTTGATAACTCTGCTTTCTATTCCTTCTAAACTTAGTTTTTCAGCAGCGTCTATGGCTTCAGCGACCATTATTCCATTACAAATAATTGTAACATCTTTTCCTGGTTTGAGTTCTATTGATTTTCCTATCTCAAATTTCAATTTCTTTCCTTTGTAAGCATATTCTTTTTCATAAAAGGTTCGAACCGGGGTTCTTCCAAGCCTCATGTAGATGGGACCATTATATTCAACAATTGTTTTTAGGGCAATAGCTGTTTCAGGGGCATCTGCAGGTACTAACACAGTCATATTTGGAAGAACTCGCATTATTGCTATGTCTAAAATGGTTTGGTGGGATGTTCCATCTGCTCCAACAGTAATTCCACTATGTGTACAGACGATCTTAACATTCAATTTTGGATAAGCAATGCTTTGTCTAATCTGGTTATACGCTCGTTCTGTTGCGAATACCGCAAAGGTGCTAACGAAAGGTATCTTTCCGCAAGTGGCTAATCCTGCCCCTATCGTTATCAAGTTTTCTTCGGCTATTCCACAATTAAAGAATCTGTCTGGAAATTCCTTTGCAAACCATTTTGTTCGGGTTGATCCGGATAGGTCTGCATCTAAAACAACAATGTTTTTATTAACTTTTCCTAATTCAACTAGCGTTCTACCATATGCATCTCTTGTTGAAGCTTTCTCAATTTTTTCATTCATATTAATCCACCTTAAATCCTGGAATTTCTAGTGCCTTTCTCGCAAGCTCCATTTGATCAGGTTTTAATGTACTTCCATGGTACTCAACTTTATTCTCCATGAATGTTACTCCTTTCCCCTTGACAGTATTTGCGATGATTACTGTTGGTTTACCTTTAATGTTCGTTGCCCTGTCAAGTGTAATTAAGATCTGTTTCATATCATTTCCATCCTTCAATTCCAGTACTTCCCAGCCAAATGCTTCCCATTTATCTGCTAAAGGCTCTAAAGACATGACTGCTTCCGTATTTCCATCTATCTGTAACCTATTTCGGTCAACAATCGCTATTAGGTTTTCGAGCTTTTGGTGGGCTGCAAACATTGCCCCCGTCCATATATTTCCTTCCTGAAGTTCTCCATCTCCGAGCATACAGTAAACCTTGTAATCTTTTTTATCAAGCCTTGCAGCTAATGCCATGCCACATGCTACTGATAATCCCTGACCAAGGGAACCTGTAGACATCTCAATACCTGGTGTTTTATTCATATCTGGATGTCCTTGCAGAATACTTCCTGGTTGCCTCAGAGTCCACAGATGTTCTTTCGAAAAAAAGCCTAATTCAGCTAAAACAGCGTATAAAGCTGGACATACATGTCCCTTCGATAGGACGAATCTGTCTCTATCAGCCCATTTAGGTCTCTTCGGATCTATAGTCATCTTATAGTAGTATAGAGCTGTTATGATATCAATAGCCGACATGGACCCTCCTGGATGTCCAGAACCTGCCTTAAACGTCATTTCCAAGATCTCTCTTCTGAATAATTTGGCTTTATCCTCCAGATTTTTTATCAACTGACTAGTATAGTTACTCATCATTTTCTTCCTCAACAGCATATTTTTTCTTTACCATATATTTCTCAACGAAATTATATATATTTTCCGTAATCAAAACATTCTAGTTCTACTTAATAATTTTCTTAAAAAATATGCTACAAATATGACGCTTTTCTTTCTCTTAATTTGTATCATTTGAATTTAACTATTTCACTTTCGTTGAATGCGTAACCATTATAAACCTCT
>JAUWJG010000044.1 GCA_030607815.1 Candidatus Bathyarchaeota archaeon | reverse complement strand
ATGTCTTCAATATATGTAAAAAGGTTAACAATTTCTCGACCGCTCTTTTTTAAGGTATAGATTGTTTCGATACATTTCCTCAATTTTGTGGATGATGCATCCTGAGATAGGATACTGCCGAGATTGTAAGTATTTACATCGCTTTTAGTTGGATAACAAAAACCAAACGGAACGCCTAAGATATTATTTACGTAATCAATAAGCTTCTCCACACCATCTTCAATGAGAATAGGATTCAAAAAAGATAAGGCGTAAGTTCTCAATTCGATCTCCTTCAAGTATTTAAGAGTCTCAATCTGTTTCTCCATGATACCCTTATGTTTTCTAATCTTCTCACAAACAATAGGGTCCCAATGGTCAAGTGAAACACTGATCAGATACAAGCCAGCATCTTTCAGATCCATGAGTGTACTTTTATTCACCGTCCCATTAGTCGTCATAGTTGTAATAAGACCTAAATCATCAGCATATTTAACAATCTCGACCACATTAGGATGCAAGGTAGGCTCCCCACCCGTCATGTAGACGACTAAAAAGTGGTTCTTTTCTAAAAAGTCTAAGATTTTTTTTGCATCTGATAAACTAATAGACATGGGCTCACGTCTATGCATGTCACACATTTCACATTTACAGTTACAATTACTTGTCAAAGCAAAGACGGCTGTTTTTTTATAGCCCTTAAGAAACCGTATGGAAGCATTCTTAAGGGTCGTCATATACAATCATACCTTTTTTTTGTCAGTAATTGAATAAGATTCAACTATAAGGTTTTTGGTTTAAAATTAAAACTTCCTAGGAAGTAAAACAACAAATGAATATTCAATACTTAAAAAAAGTTTTTTATCGGATTAAACCATCAAGTAAATTTGAAAATAACATTCTGACAATTCTAAATTGGCTGCCTAGATCAAATATAAATTTGCTTTTACCCTTACGTCTTAAGTATTTTATTGGAACTTCAGCGATTTGAAAGTTTTGATTGAAAGCTTTAATATTCATCTCTGCTTCTATCTCAAATCCATCTGACTCTAAATTAAGCCTCTCAAAATCAACCTTTCTTATAGCTCGCATTCCATCAAGAGGATCCTCCAGAGCTATACCAAAAAGTGTAAATAAGAAATTCGTTAGTTTAGTAGAAAAATAGACATATAATTGTTCAACTTGTTTATCTTTCATCTTCTTGAGAAAGGGTACAATATTTCCTATTACAAGATCATGATCCTCTAACAAATCTATAAATCTAGGAATAGCATCAGAGGGATAAGTGCAATCACCATCAATGAAGATTAAAAATTCTCCCCGAGCGTAATCAGCTCCAGACCGCATTGCTGTTCCTTTACCCTTCTTCTTCTCTATTAAAATCTTTGCACTAGTCTTCTCCACCTCTGAAGTTGTATTATCATCCGATAACCCATCGACAACTATGATCTCAGAACACGCTTTAATATAGTCAGGGATCTCTTGAATAGTATCTTTAATACCCTTCTCCTCATTCAACGTAGGAATGATTATTGAGATCCTTGGTACCTCTCTTCTATCACTCAGAGTCATCGATGAACCCTTTTTAGTTAATTCTATCTTAGTTCAAAAAAGTAAGAAAAAGATCTATAAATATCTATATATCAATTCGTAAATGTTGTACAAATCAATTCAAATAAACAGATTAACTTCTATTTGTCTTAAAATTCTCTTCTTCACTATTTGAACTTAATTAATCATCCCAGAAAAATTTACCATTCTCCTGAACTACAAACCCATCCATAATTATTTTACCATTTTTCATAGTCTTAATCATATCCCAATGAATAGCGCTATCATTAACCCCAAGACATTCCTTGTAAGATCTTCCAATGGCTAGATGTATTGTATCACCAATCTTTTCATCGAAGAGAATGTTTTTAGTAAATTTTGTAATACCTCTGTTGGTTCCGATGCCAAGTTCTCCCAATCTTCGAGAACCTTCATCAGTTTCTATCATACTCTTCAGTAATTTCTCATTTCGATTTGCAGAGTAATCAACTATCTTTCCTCGCTCAAACTTCAGTTTTATCCCTTCAACTTCATTACCATAAACAACGGACGGAATGTCAAAAAATATCTCTCCTTCAGCTGAACTTTCGATAGGTGCTGTGAAGACCTCTCCTCCTGGAACATTATGGGTCGGTCCGCCAACTATAGAGTTTCGCCCCTTAATCGATAGCGTAAGGTCGGTATCTTCACCAATGAGCCTCACTTCGTTGGTTTCATCCATAATCGCCTTTAGTTTTTTCATTATCTTTATCTGTTCATCCCAATCGATCAGAATTGCTGAGTAAATGAAGTCTTCATATTCCTTAAGTGACATCTCAGCATCTTGAGCATAACCCACAGTCGGATACTGGGTTAGACACCAACGTTTACTCAGTCTTTCTTCTTGAAGCTTCTTTAAAGCTTTATAACGAAGACTAATCCTCTCGGGATTCACATTACTTAAGCTCCTAGTGTTGGTGTTCGACCTTATTGAGATTATGACATCTGAAGCTTCCACGAGTTTAAAGTAATGTTTAGGCATAGTTGTAATGGTTTCATCATCTGCAATTTCGAAGAATCCTCGCGTTGCCTCTGAAGGTGTAGAGATAATTAGTGGATGACCTCCCACGTGAACAACTTCCTTATATATCTCTGTCGCTAGGTCTTGACCTTCATCAACGATTTGGATAATTACATTATCTCCTCGTTTTACCTTGGTGGAAGTATGAACAATTAACTTAGCTAAATCATATAACCTGCTGTCCAATTTGCATACCTTCAAAATTTCATTTA
Source organism: Candidatus Bathyarchaeota archaeon (assembly GCA_030607815.1). Taxonomy (GTDB): domain Archaea; phylum Thermoproteota; class Bathyarchaeia; order RBG-16-48-13; genus JAUWWH01. Next base: position 4,241 of record JAUWJG010000044.1, on the reverse strand, counting down.
TTGATTAAAGATTTGAATATTTATCTTTTCGTAAAAATTACGGATATTAATATCTTTCGATATTAAAAGATTGTTCAAAGAAAGAGAGTTTTTGAATACATCTTTGAGTCAAAGAAAAAAAAGAGGTATATTTGAAGATGTGTACCAAGTCATCTTTATTAAAAGTGTTTTTTCTACAGATAAAGCCATATTTATTAAAAACAATTAACTTTAGATGATCAATATCAACGGTTTAACGTCTCCTCAATACCATGCTTTAAAAGTTGACTAATCTTTTCAGCATCAGCTTTTCCCCGAAGCTCTTTCATTATTATGCCCATTAGGGGGCCTAAAGCGGTTACTCTTCTCTTCAGAATGAGGTCTTCATTATCTTTAATTACACGATCTATTATTTCTTTTAACTTTTGTTCAGTAACCATTCTGAGACCTAATGCTTTTACAGCGTCAGTTAAGGTGACAGATTCATTCTTTATCATCCAGACTAAGAGCTTGGGAATTGCTTCCTTGGCAACAGTTCCTGAGTCTATAAAAGAAAATAGATCTTGAATTACATCTTCTGAGAGAAGATTAACATCTAAATTATCTCTCTGCATGCTTCTAAAAGTCTCTGTTAATGTTGCTGCGATAAAAGAGGGAGAGATTCTCGTAGTATTTGCGACAATTTCAAATACTTCACCGTAATCCGAGTTGATTACTTGGGCTGCCAGTTTCTCGTTAATATCATATTTTTTCATTAAGCGGGAGAGTCGAACCTCTAAGGATTCTGGAAGAGTTTCCTTAAGTCTATTTAAATGGGTTTGAGTAATTGGAACCGGAGGCACATCTGTCTCCGGATACATCCTTGCAGCACCGGGGCGTGGTCTCAAGTAATGGGTTACTCCATTAGGGAAGGCCCCCCTTGTCTCGTTTGGTATATACGTTAAAGCTTGTTTAGCCCTATTAAGAACAGCGTTTAATGCATCGTAAACATTTTCAGGTTTATCAGCTACTAAAACAATCGCATCGTTATCACAAATTTCGAGAAATATTTTAAGCGCCATAACTTCGTCTTCAGTTATACCATAAGCAGGTAATTCATCTGTGTGAAAAATTCCTTCAACTCTACCCCAGAATTTAGCATAGTCAGAAAGTTCAGTTCCAAATCTTAAACCAGAGGTTAACTCAATTCCAAGGAGACCGGAAAATTGGGGAAGAACTGCAGCTAATACCGTATGCCCTTTTTCAATAGAATTCCTTATGACTGAACATTTTGTTTTTTTGAAGATCTTTTCCACATTCTTGAAGGTATATATGAAATCTTCTTCTTTGATTCCTCGGTTTGCTAATTCTTTTATAATTTTTTGCAATGTTAGCTGTCTTTTAATTTCACCCTTAATAACCTGTGGGAGGATTTTGAGGTTCTGAACACCTTTAACTTCTATTAAACCCCCATCTCGGATAGAGATATTCACATCTTGTCTAATCGTACCCAAACCTCTCTTCACTTTCCCTGTTGCTTTGAGAATTCTACCGATTGCTAAAGCAACTTTCCCCGCTTCCTCAGGTGAGGTAATAACAGGTTCAGTTACAACTTCAACGAGGGGAATACCGAGGCGATCTAGTCGATAATAACTAGTTAGATATTCTTCTTTGATCTTCCGACATGCATCCTCTTCAAGACATATAATTTTCAGGGGTATGTTTTTATCGTCAACTTTTATCATTCCGTTTAAAGCTATAACTGCAGTTCTTTGAAACCCAAATGTAGTACTACCATCGATAACCACTTTGCGCATCACATGGGTCTCATTTATTGGCGTCGCATGAAGCATTAGTGCAATTGTTAAGGATATCTCAAGCGCTTCTCGATTAAGTTCATGAGGGGGTTCTTCGTTTAAGCCGGAGGCTTCAAAAGTCTCCGTCTGCTTCGACAAGACACGTAGTGTCTCGATATCCCTCATAAATGATCGTTTTTCCCTTCTTAAACTCGAAGAGTGCTGCTGGGTCGACATTTCCTAACTCACTTTGGGTTGGACGGAGTCGTCGCATTAAAGTGAAATCAGGATCATCTTTTCGGAGAACTGAAGGACAATTACAAAACAGCTTATGTTCAGTATCTAATTGTTTATGGATGTGCTCGACTACACTTGATGTTAAGCGTAATTTTCGAGTCCAATTTTTAGACCAACTTTTGCATAATCAATATTATTAACCATAATTCAATCACCTATAATCCGTTTTATACACCACATTTGACTCAACTATTTGACCACTATTTATATCTTCTATAAAAAAACTTGTTTAGTGTTTAGTTCTCGCAATACAATGTGTGTAACCGATTGAAGTTACTCTTCTAACTATGTTAGAAAATGAAAAATAGAGGTGGAGAAAACTATAATTTGATGAAAATGTCGGAGAAGATTAAAATCTATACGAAAAGTTCAGGCGAAGTATCAGCTGAAATCTTACTAGAAAAAAATCCAAAAACTGCTAAAGCAATTCTTGACGCTTTACCTATTTTGGCAAAAGTTAACAAGTGGGGAGACGAAATCTATTTTAGAATCTCAGTTACCTTGCCTGAAGAGAACGCTCAACTGGATGTAGAAATTGGCGCTCTTGGTTACTGGCCTCAAGGGAATGGTTTTTGCATTTTTTTCGGTAGAACTCCAATTAGTACAAGTGACAAACCAAAGGCTGCAAGTCCCGTAAATGTCTTTGGTAGAATTCTGGAAAACCCAGTAATGTTTAGGAAAATACAAAGTGGAGAAGAGATTCGAATAGAAAAGAGTTAAATTCTTTTCTAAGTGAGAGAAAAAATACAAATTAAGATTAAGAATGGGATAAAAATCATAAAATTGTGATAACGCATGGGTTTTCAGAGTAGTTAATTTACTAAAATCTTATTTCTCGTAGAGCGTTCTGTCTGAAAATTCCCCAGCGATGTTTAATAAAAGTAGTTTTTTAGCTTCCTCTAGGACTGTTGTCTGGCTGAAGACCCACATCATCTTAACTAATGCGGTCTCTGGAAGCATATCTTTTAAGGGAATTACACCCATCCGCTGAAGATCTATTCCAGTATCATAAACATTCATGTTAACTCGTCCCCATATACACTGAGAAGTCATACCGATGATAAGACCTTGTTCAATAGCTTTTCTAATCTTGGGAAAAAGATATTCTCCTACGTGACCTAGCCCTGTTCCTTCGAGTATTAATCCAAAGTAACCATTATCCATATACCAGTCAATCGTATTCGAATCAAGTCCTGGATAAAATTTCAATAATCCAACTTTTCTCTCAAAATTAGGGGTAGTAATAAGATGTTTTTTAGGATCTCTACGCGTGTAATCTTCGAGAAGAGTAATTTCTTCGCCTTTAATCCTTGCAAGAGGTCGTATATTTACTGATTTAAATGCATCTCTCCTGCTTGTGTGACACTTTCGAACTCTAGTACCTCGATGTAGTACAGTAATTGTATCAGATGCTGTCTCATGCATACAAACCATAACCTCGGCTATAGGCATTTTCGCAGCAGCTTTGACAGCGTTTATAAGATTTAACGCTGCATCTGAACTGGGGCGATCAGAGGATCTCTGAGAACCAACTAAAATTACTGGAATGGGAAGGTTTTGTAATGCGAAGCTTAAAGCTGCTGAAGTATAAGCCATGGTATCTGTTCCGTGACAAATGACAACTCCGTCGACTCCCATTTGAATGTAGTGGGCAACTGTTTGAGCTAATTTAGTCCAATGGGAAGAGTGAACATTTTCACTTAAAAGAGAAAAAAGAATCTTTGTTTTAATGTTAGCTATCTTTGATAGTTCTGGGACAACAGTTAAGATGTCATCGGATGTTAATGCCGGATGAACTGCCCCTGTTCGGTAATCTACTCGACTGGCTATCGTCCCACCAGTGCTTATTATGGCGACCGTGGGCAATACTGTTTTCTCTTTTGGTTGGTGAGAAAGTTTATAGGTTGGTTTTGCACCAACTCCAATTTTCATGACCACCATCTCACGGTGAAGCTTTATTCCTATGTTATATCCATTTTTTAGTTTTAGGACTATGTGGTTATCATCAGCTAACTCGTATCTAGGCATGAGAATACCCTCGAAAAACTCATCATTCCGTGTAATCCGGATAATATCTCCAATTTGAAGGTTTTCTTTCTTCAGAAACTTGAACATATTTCCTTTGTAGCCAGATAACTCTGTACTCATATTCTTCCCTTACCTCAGAAATACAATGATAATAAGCATTAT
>JAUWJG010000045.1 GCA_030607815.1 Candidatus Bathyarchaeota archaeon | reverse complement strand
GTAGCAATATCTCTAATCTCAATAATTTTTTCATTACCTTATTTTTTTTTTAAATCTCCAAATGCTCTTACTTTTATCCTCATTTTTGATTAATCTCTTCGTTAGTTTTCTCTTACTCAAGCGTCTATTATACGGCTGATAGAAACGTTGGTTAAAAACTTTTTAAAAATTCATGTTTTTGATGATAAAACCTGTTTCATTCTAAGTCCTTAGGTCAGATATTATAAAAAAGAGATAAGAAGGTATTATTTCCGAAGTTTCTTCATTATCCCTTCAAGAACTTTAAGATCTAGCTTTTCTAATGTTTCCTTTTTAGGTATTCCTCTATCATCCCAGCCAAGAGTGTTATAATATTCTTGTTTTTTCTGTTCTACTATTTTCTTATCCGTTGTCATTCCCTTGTAAGGCCCTGTAGGCAATGGTTCATAGAAGCGTGGGGGATTGTCGTCATCTTTATCAGGATCCCAAAATATGTCTGGTCCACCTAAAAGTAATTGGGCACGTTGAAGTGTAACAATTCTAGGTCCTTGCTCTGTACACCATTTATTCATAGTAATATCCCACCCAGTTATAACTTTAGTAAAGTCCCATATTAGATCTTGAACAACACAGAACATGCAAACTACAGCGGAGTCATTGAAGACACCAACCATATCACTATAACCATCTCTGACAGTCGATGTATGATCACCACCTTGAACCGACGCCGCATATGCTACGTCCTTAGCATAATCCATATTACTCCTTGTACCATGGGCTCCTATCTCAACACCTTTAACATGAATAGCATAAGGCATCACGTCTACTCCCTTCATTTCACTAATTTTAAGTGCTGCACGATACGTTCCTTCTGCTAATACGTCCCCAATCTTCTCACGATTGACAATTAACCATGCAAGTTTCGTAAATGATTCTGCATCACCCCACTTCAACTCGAAACCCAAATCCTCTTTTGTTAAAATCCCTCGTTGGTAAAGTTCAGCTGCGAAACCCATAGTGTTTGGTCCATTTATACCTGACATACCTTGATTGTCGATGAGAGCACTTATGTGAATATTGTCTTCGGGATCGAATATCCCTAAGTTGGTTCCACAATAAGCTTCAAGCTCATAATCGGGCATGTCTGTGATATCTCCTTTCCAACGTCCTGATTTTATACACGAAATTTTCATGCAACTTCTTGTGCAATTGAAATCCGCCCAATTAGATTTAACCCAGAAACGTGTTTTGTACCTTACTCCACTTATACTTCTCTTATCATGCCATTCTTCTTGCCAATTCTTTACAGGTTCAGAGCTAGTTACAGCGCCAAATGACCATCCAGCATATCCTGTCCCCCAACGCCTCATACGTTCCATTGAGATGAGTCTTTTATGATATTCATCTAACAATATTTTCATAGCTTTCGAAGCCACTACATCCGGAAGTGGACCTCGACCTTTAGCTACAACAGCCTTCAAGTTTTTTGAGCCCATTACTGCTCCATATCCACCATATCCTGCAGCATGTACAAGTTTTGTCATGACCGCAGCTGTCCTCATCATGTTTTCACCCGCCGGACCGATATAAAGCATTCCGGGTTGTCTCCATAACCCTACATTCGGTTTTCGCTTTGTAAGTTCTTTCCTTACTTCAGCATTTAAGATCCTTATCGTGTCTTCTCCCAATTTACCCCAGATATTTGAGGCGTCCCTTATCTCAGCTTTATTATCTGTGATAAGTAAGTATACTGGCTTGCTTGCTTTTCCAGTGATAAATATTCCATCGTAACCTGAACACTTCAATTCCATTGGAAACTCTGAACTTGCGGTAGACCCAAGTGTTCCATTACTTAATGGAGATTTTCCAGATACACAGATTCTTGCTCCTGGATGTATAGCGGTTAACGGTCCGGTCAAGAGCGTTAGTATGTTCTCAGGACCTAAGGGGTCAACTTTAGACCAAGTCTTCCCTAATCGATCCCAAAGAACTTTGACTGCTAATCCTCGTCCACCAAAGTACTGATAGAGCGTTGTTTCTGGAATTGTAATCTCCTCAATCTTTTCTTTTGTAAGATCTATATCAAGGAATTTACCAGCGTATCCTTTTGCCATGTTAAATCACCTTCTCTCCTTTTTCACCAAAAAGATTTACCGCAAGATCTTTTGCGATAATGTATGGATCGATAGAATGTAACTTCTTTAGAGCCCCAACATTCTCCTTTACATGTCTTAGTGCGTTATATCTTGCTTCTGCACAAACCTTTACACAATCCGGGTCTCCACCGCATAAATCGCAGATTATAGCTTTATTTGTCTCAGGGTGAAGAAATGGGACAGTTCCCGGACACTTTTTGATACAGAGTCCACAAGAAGTACAGTTATCCTGATCAACAATAACGGCTCCAGTTTGATTATCGATGGAGAGCGCTTCTACAGTACATGCTTTTACACAGGGATAGTCATCACATTGCGCACACAAGTGGGGAACCTCAAGACCTGGAAAAGGCATAAAGATTCGTATACGCGACGCTTCAGGCCAAATACGTCCCTCATGACGAAGGCTACAAGCAATCTCACATCTCTTACAGCCAGTGCAGCGGATATAATCTCTTACAATCCAATTATTACTCAATACATAATTCACCAATTCAAATTTTAATATTAAAAACTTAGTATTTATAATGAAAACAAACATATAAATTGAATGACTACTGAACCTATCAATTCTCCTCTTTAACTATGTAAAAACCGATTATTTTAAGCCCTGATCATTACTACATTAAAAAGCGTTTAAATTTTTTTACTTTAATTGAAAAACGTTGGAAACTAATCGAGAGAAAAACTCGGAAGGATTTTAAATATGTACCAATCATTTTAGATCATGATGTCATTACGTAATGTAATCGTTAATTTAAATAAAAAGTTTTAAGTAGTATATTCGCAAAATTAATTTAATAAAAGGAATGTGATTATGAGAACTCCTGCTTCAAATAAATTTGTTAATGCTCTAAGTCAACTCGAAAAAGACGGGGTTTTAGATAACTCAATCTTAATAAATGCTGCAAGTCTTCGCATTTTAGGTATTAGGATCTATACTTATTTCATTGATCTTCTTGTCCAAAAAAATTACTATTTTTCAAAGGCAACTGAAATGAAATTCTCAGCTAAATATGAGCTAGAACCTGTGCTATTGAAAATTGCTGATTTTCCACTGCGATTAGGCACCATTATTGGAGATCTGTGTTCGTTTCGTCACTTAATAGAACCTTATAATATCTACGAAGAAGTAGAGTTTAAGTTAGATGCAAAAATCAAATCGATTAAAATAAGGCCTCATGAACATCTCAGAAAAGATTGCGAAGTAGCAATAGAGAGTATGATTCAACGTTTTGATGAACGTTACTGGCAAGATTTACAGAATTATCATAAACAGTTAGAGGCAATCGATCTAGGTATGAATAAAGATGCTATGCAATTTGGTCCACGAAAGTTTCTAAAGTTTGAGGCGTAACTATTCTTTAAAATAATCTTATCCTTTACTTTATAGAATTAAGTTTTACCACCACATAAAAGTGTCAACTATTGATCTGTTTAATTATTATGTGAATTTTTTTCTCCAAAAGTAAACGAATTAGTGGCGTATCGTGTTAGGTTTACAAAACTTCTATTATTATGCTTGAAGTTGTTATAGTGCTTTAACATGAACTAAAAGCCTTATTTCACCATTATGGAATTTTGACAAATTACCATAATGCCTTTTCATTTTATATCTATTAACTTCCAATCCGGAATCAACTTTTACTGATATCAATCTCGTTGTAAAAACTTTTTTCCATTTATTCTGAAAAAGATAAATCGGTAGACAGAATAAGAAGATATTTGAGGTTACATCGTGTATTTTTCCTTAAACTATCTTTGTATGAACCCAAGCTTACAAAGTTAACGTATAAAGGTCTGGTGTGTGATTATTTAGACTAGTAATTGAATGATATTATTTACGATAATTCATTAGGGATTTTCTGAAGACTATTCGATAATATCCATTTTGATATGAGATGTTTATGTTTCTGGTAACGCTTGTCCATGAGGATAAAATTACACCAGTCATCTCTATGTCTGATTCCCCTACCCATCGCTTGGTTAGCCGCCCTAAAAGCATCCATCGTATACCATTTATCTCCCATTCCATTTTTCTTTTCGTTCAAATATTGTATTTGTGCTCGCATCACAGGATCACTGTAATTCGCATATGGAACACCAATCAAGAAGATGCCTCTTGCTTCTTCATATGGAAAATTAGATCCTTCCGCATTTCTCCCTCTGAAAACACCACATAATACTGCCCCATTTTCAGATTTAGTAGACTTTTTGTATTTCTCTACCACTCTCCGGTTTTCATCCGCCTTAGCACCTTCAATGAAAACATTTTTTCCCTTAAGAGTAAGATATGCCTCTGATCCAATTATTATTCCTACTTTTCTCCAAACCTTCAAAGAATCCAACATAAATTTTCTCTGCGGAAAGAAGATCAAAACTCCATTGGGGATCTTGACGATTAGTTGAGAGAGCCGCTCTCCAAAACGTTGAATCATCTTCTCAGTTCTTTCGCTGAATCGTGTGGTGACAGAAGCATCGATTATTGTATGAATGTTTTCTGGATTTGCTATAGCAGTGTATGTTCGTGTCTGAGCCTTTTCTAATTCCAAGATTTCTGTGAAAAATTGTATAGGGGAGAGCGTTCCGGACATAATTAGTGAACCGTAGGCCTCTTCAATAATTGGTTTAACGGCTAAACTAGGATCTAGACATCTATATTCAACAATGTTAAAGCCGTAAAATGTTCTCTTAAAGATTGCTACATAGCTATTACTGGGACTAGATTCAACGAGTGATAGAAAGTTAAGTATTCCATTCAGATAACACGCTGGATAATCTTCCATGTCGACTTTATAGTTTCTTATTTTATCTACGACATCTGAAAGGGAATCTGTGAAAGAAGTTAGTTTATTCACTTTTAGAACATCTTTGAGTTCTTCATGTAGCTTGAAACCTGACTCTGTTACAATCTTTTTAGAGACTTTTCGTCTGAGATACGCTTCTAAATCATCAATGAATATGTTAGAGACTCTTACTTTCTCTAACTCTTTTTTTGCTATGTTTAAACTTCGTTCAGAAAGAGTATCACTTAAAACGTCTTGACTGATCTTATCGGCGTTATGAGCCTCGTCGAATACTAGAATTCTATTATTTAACTCTAACTTAATTGAAGATCTAATCTTCTCGTTAAAAATATACTGATAGGGTGCCACAATTAATGTACAGTTTTCTGCTACTCTTCTTGCTAAAAAGTAGGGACAAACATTCCTTACTCTTCCTTGGCTCCTAAGTTTCTGGATGGATAACACATTTGGAATAAAACTGGACAATCCGCTTTCTTTTTTATATTGACATTGTTTAGCTTTATTAAGCAATCTACATGCTTCTGAAGCATCTAAAGCTGATAGGTTTCTACATTTTTCGTTCAGACATAAGTGTTGTCTACTAGCTAAATTTACTGCTGAAAATGTGGATTCCGAGTTGTGGTTTATACGTTCCACCTCAAGTAGTACTTGTCGCACCTGCTCATGTGTCCTTGTTACATAGACAATTTTGTGACCAATTGGTAGGAGGCTTGCGAGAGCTGATACTGTCTTTCCAAATCCGTTACAAGCTTCGGCTATTAATATCCCTTGATTGCCTACTATTGCCTTTATGTCCTTCATGAATTCTAGTTGTTGGGTATATGGCTTGTATGGGAATAAAGGCCATTCAAGGTTTTTTTCATATCTTTTTCTTTTTTTCACTACAATACGGTTTCTGTAAGACAGAAACTTACCGCAGACTCTGCAAAAATTATTATCAGTATATTCCTTAATTGAATGCGCTATACCGCATTTGGGACAGAGGAATGCATAAGGCAAAATATCACAAACTAAAGTTACTCTAACAAAGTATTCTTTATCTGTAGTTATAGTAGTTCTTAAATGGAGAGGTAAATCTCCGATTAATTTTTTCTAACTTACCGAAAACTGAATGTACAGAAATAATATTTTTTATAAAAAAGATCTATTTCTAATTTTATTAGCTACAGGTATAACTGTACTAAATCATTCCAGAAGAGAGAATAAATTTTAGATATTTTCCCTCTCCATTTTACATTTTATTCGAATCGATTAAAATATAAAATTAAAAAATGGCGCTATTTACCTTAAAAATCAAAGTATCGATTTAGAGTTGAGGAATCTGAAAATATTAAAAAAAGAATAGTATTGGCGAAAATTAGATCTCGCCTTTTTTATATAGGTTTTAAGACATTAGATTTTTACTAATATCTCCTAAATTCTCTTCTTGGCGGTCTATGTTTTTCCCAACATGTCTTACAGTAGACTGGTCTTCCCTCTGTAGGCTTGAATGGTACTTCACATTCTTCTCCACAATCAGAACAAGTTGCTTTGCTCATTTCCCTTGGACCAAAACTGCGTCTTTGATAACCCATGTGTCTTTCACCTCTATTTTTTAACTATACAAAAGAACTTATCTATCAAAACAGCAGTCTTAACTGAAAACTCTGTTGTACGCTGAACGTCAACAACATAGTATTGCTATTTAAAGTTAATGTAAACTGCAATATATTTGATAACATATTTTATATCTTGATAAACAGGTGCGACTGTCGCTTTCCACTCATAAAATAGAACTTTTCCTTATCTATATGTTCTCTCTACACTTTATTCTATAAACGCGTACTTCGATTCTACATTCTTAAGTAATGCGTTTTGTAAATGTTAAATGAATATAGAATTGCTTAGATAATACTGAGTATCTTCACATATCAAATTGAAGGAACGTCAAATGACAGTGCTAAGATATGATAAGGGCAGTCTTTTACTTCGAGGTGATACTGGAACCCCTTATGGTCAGTGGGACCCAAGGGTTGATGCTTTTCGAGTTATGCCTATTTACTACCCTGATGTTTTATC
>JAUWJG010000056.1 GCA_030607815.1 Candidatus Bathyarchaeota archaeon | reverse complement strand
TCATAGTAACCGTCCAAAAGAATGTCCAAATCTTCTTGGCTCACAAAACTTCCCTTAGAAATACCACTTGGAATTGGATCTTTCATTATTCTTGGAGGGAGGTTATCATCCTTTCTAGTTAAACCTTCTCTAATATTATATAGTCTAGCTAAGTTGCTAATTCTCTCACCGATCTTGTGCAGCTCATCTCCCGTCATTTGTATTCCTGTGACTAAAGAGTAAACTTTTGCTTTCAAGTCAAAGTCCCAAATCTTGCGCGTAAACTTACATAGAATAAGCGAATCAAAGATACAATAGGTATCTTCATCGCCCATAACGAGCTTTCCGCGATTTTTATCAACTGTAAACCGATCAACTTTTCCACTAAGATCCCACCCATAGCTACCATGTCTTTGATGGTCAGCTCCTCTTCTAGAGACAGCATAGCCCAGTGCACATGTTTTAAGTCCCCTGATTTCGTAGCCTGTTACCTCAACGCCTTTAATATGCATCGCAAAGTGATCAGAACCTTTCCCAATCTTTTCAGAAGCAGACTTTACACCATCAGCTAAGATGGCTCCAATATCTTCCCTTAGGGATATTTTTTTAACCATCTCAACCATGGCTTCTCCATTTCCAAACTCAAGTTCTAGTCCACCCGTATCCTTCTTTGTGATCAATCCTTTTTCGTAGCATTCCATTCCAAAACCGATTATTATTCCAGTTCCTATTGCATCTACTCCATAAAGATTACATAATTCAATTGCTTTTATCACAGGCTCTAACCTATCAACACCACAATATGATCCGAAAGCCATTGTAGGTTCGTATTCTACACGAGCAATAGCTCCCTTAAATGGGCCTTCACGTACTTCAGCAATATGTTCACAACGACAAGGACAACCAGTACATCCCTCTATCTTAGTCACAAAATGTTCATTTAAGTATTCACCACTTATTGTTTCAGCGCCCTCAAAAGTTGCACTTTGATAGTTTCTCGTCGGTAATGCACCTTGTGCATTCATTGTAAGAACATTTGCTACAGTTCCCAAGCCTCTATACTTACTAGTAGCCGGTCCTTTTGCACGTTCGTATAAATCTAAGCAGACGTCCTGAAGCTCTTCTGGTTTTGCAACAGAAACATCCTTAGTTCCTCTAACAGCGACAGCTTTCAAGTTTTTTGAACCCGCAACCGCACCTAAACCCGTTCTTCCAGCTGCTCGAAAGCGATCGTTTATTAAACAAGCAACCTTAGAAAGATTCTCACCACCAGGCCCTATAGCTATAACTCTAATCAGTTGATCGCCCAGATCTTCTCTAATGATATCTTCTGTATCCCAAGTAGTTTTACCCCAGAGATGTGAAGCATTCATGAACTGAACTGATTCATCATCAATCCATAAGTATGTAGGTTTAGAAGCTTTACCTTTAATAATGACAATATCGTATCCTGCTTGTCTCAACTCAGCACCCCATCTACCAGTAGAATAGGATTCGCCTAAGAGTTGACTTGCCGGAGATTTAGCGAAAACACCAAATTTTGATGTTGTACAAGGAACCATGGTGCTATTAAAGGCTCCTAAAGTGAAGATTAAAGGGTTATCAGGATCAAAGGCGTCTATTCCAGGTTTTTGATTCTCAAGCAGAGTCTTTATCCCAAAACCAGTTCCACCAATGTACTTCTTAGCAAAAGCTTCGTCGAACGTACTTATTTTCGATTTACCTGAGGTTAAATCCACATTTAAAATTTTTCCAGTGTATCCATACAAAAATTGTTCCTTCCTTTATTATTTTAAACTTTCATGTTTACCTACATTGTTCATATATATTATTATCTCTAATTTAAATATGTAAAAAAATGTACATATTAAAGATGTCCAAAAATGTTCTGCACCAGGTTAATTCATTGAAAGAATGTTTTTTTCTTGAATAGTTAGTGTATATTAAGTTCCCAATCTACTTTTAAGGAAAATAAATAATTGTTAGTAGTTAAAAAATTGTTATTTTAACTTAATACAGCTTTATTAAAAATATTTGGATGAATCTTGACGGCTAAATATTTAGTTCATTAGGAAAGTTATATAAAGTTCGTTTAATAGTCTATCTAAAAAAGTGAGAGTTCATTTATTTCAGTAATAGTATCTAGTAGAGGAATAAAAATGCCTATGAAGTTGGTTACAGAGGAAGATAATGATAAATTAACCATAAGCAGAGTCTTATACGCGAAGAGATTCGATTTAATAGTTGATAAAAAGATTTGTAAAGGATGTGTTCTTTGTCAACTAGTTTGTCCTCGAAAAGCGATTACTTTAAAATCAGTTCTTGAGAATCCTGATGGAAAAGCTAAGGCATCAATAATTAAAGTAGATGTAGAAAAGTGTGATTATCATGGTGAATGTGCCATTATCTGTCCTTTTGGAGCAATAAAGATAATGGTTGATGGTGAGGAGAAGTTTCCGGTAGTTGAGAAGGAAGCATTTCCTCTACTAATCAGAGATATTAAAATAGACGAGGAACGCTGTGAACCAGAATGTATAATTTGTGAAGAGAAATGTCCTTTGGACGCAATTACGGTTCGTTTTCAAGACCTAACAGCTAAAGAGATGGAAGAGAGAAAGAAAAAGAAATTGCCCGAAACCGCCCAAAGAACAATAGTAGATATAAAGAAAAACCTATGCGCAGCATGTAGAATATGTGAAGCAGAGTGCCCTGCTGGAGTTATACAAGTTACAAAGTTTTTTGAAGGTTCACTAGAGATAGATCAAAAACTATGCCCTGAAGGATGTCAAAACTGTTATGATGTATGTCCTGTTGATGCATTATCTCTCGATAAAGATGGAAAAGTAGATGTAAAAGATAAATTCTGTATTTATTGTGGTGCATGTGCGAATGTGTGTCCGAATCTTGAGGCATTGGAGTTAAATAGAACATCTATTCGCCATACACCTATACAATCAGGTGCTTGGAATAAAGCTCTTGAAGAGTTAACTTCAACAGTTGGTTTAAAAAAGGAACTTAGAAATAAACGGACACTAAAAGCACGGAACGCTATTAAAAACTTAAAATTAACTAAGGGTGAATAAATAATGACTGAAGTTGAATCCACATCAGAGAAATTGAGAATAGGTGTCTTCATATGTCATTGTGGTTTAAACATTGCCGGTGTTTTAGACATAACGAAACTCATGGATTTCTCTAAAGCTCTACCGGATGTAGTATATGTAAAAGAGAATCGATATACATGTGCAGACCCAGGACAAAAGGAGATAAGAGCTGGAATAAGTGAACATAACCTAAACCGCGTGGTAGTGGCTGCATGTTCACCAAGAATGCATGAACCTACATTTAGAAAGACTGTTGAAGATGCCGGAATGAACCCATTCCTTTTTGAAATGGCAAATATCAGAGAAATGTGCTCATGGGCTCACTCCAGTCAACCAGAAAACGCAACAGAAAAAGGAAAAGAAATCATAAAGATGGCAGTAGCTAAAGTAAGACTGCTAAAATCTTTAACCAGATTTAAGGTACCTGTAACAAACAAAGCTTTGGTAATCGGAGGAGGAATAGCAGGTATAAATGCAGCTCTTGACTTAGCAAATATGGGTTTTAAGGTCTATTTGGTTGAAAAAGATGAAAGTATTGGAGGTCATATGGCACAATTAGATAAGACCTTCCCAACGCTTGACTGTTCTATTTGCATTGAAGGCCCAAAAATGGTTGAGGTTTCTCGTAATCCAAACATTGAAATTATTTCATTTGCAAATGTCTTAAAAGTTGATGGTTTTATCGGTAACTTCAAAGTAAGAATACGTAAGAATCCTCGGTACGTGATTGCTGAAAACTGTACAGGATGTGGAGAATGTGCAGATGCATGTCCTGTAGAATATCCGAATAAATGGGAAATGCAATTAGGAACCAGAAGAGCGATATCAGTACCTTTCCCTCAAGTTGTACCGTTAATATTTACCTTAAATAAGGATCATTGTATTGAATGTTACAAATGTGTAGACGTGTGTGGTGCTCGAAACGCTATAGACTTTGAACAGAAACCTGAAGAAGTAGAGTTAGAAGTTGGAACGATAACAGTCGCTACAGGTTTCGACATCTATTATCCCTTTGATGATCCAAGGTATGGTTATGGAAAATATGCAAACGTTATAACAGCCTTGGAAGCAGAAAGGTTAGTTAACGCCGCTGGTCCAACTGGGGGTCATGTTATTAGAGCTTCAGATGGTAAAGTACCTCGCACCATTGCGTTCATACAATGCGTTGGTTCAAGAGATATAAACAAATTTGAGTACTGTACGGGTTTCTGTTGTATGTATTCGATCAAAGAAGCCATACTCATAAAGGAACATGAACCAGAAACGGACATTTACATACTATATATGGATATGAGAACTCCTTTCAAAGGCTTTGAAGAATTCTATAGACGTGCAAGAGACTTAGGAATAACATTTATTCGTGGAAGACCATCAGAAATTTTAGAAAATGAAAACAATAGTAACTTAATCATAAGATCAGAAGATACGATTCTCGGTGAACCAATCGAAATCGAAGCTGAGATGGTTATACTCAGCACAGCTGGAATACCAAACGATGACACAGCAGAATTAGCGAGTATACTTCATATAACGCGAGGTACAGATGGATTCTTTATGGAAAGCCATCCAAAGCTTAAACCGATCGATACACCAGTGGATGGAATCTTTCTTGCAGGTGCATGTCAAGGCTTAAAAGATATTCCTTACAGCGTTTCACAGGGAAGTGGTTCTGCTGGAAGAGCTGCAACAATACTGTCTAAGGATCAGGTTGAGATTGAACCCATCGTAGCCGTAATAGATCCTGAAAAGTGTAGAAACACAAGAATAAAATGTGGAATATGCGTACAAGCATGCCCCTACTCTGCAATCACTGCACCTAAAGGAGAACCCGCAGTGGTTAATCCAGCTAAGTGTCATGGGTGCGGTACATGTGTTGCTGAATGTCCGGTTGATGCAATAACTCAGATGCACTTCACAGATGAACAGATATTTTCACAGATAAGAGCAGCTTTAGAAGAAAATCCTGAGAATAAGATCCTTGGATTCCTCTGTAATTGGTGTTGCTATGCTGGCGCAGACTTGGCTGGTACAAGCCGTTTTGAGTATCCGACAGATATTCGGGTTATTCGCGTGATGTGTTCTGGACGTGTGGATCGAGATTTTGTATTAGAAGCACTAAGATTAGGTGCAGGAATGGTACTTATTGGTGCATGTCACTTACCTAATGACTGCCATTACATATCTGGAAACTTCAAGATGAAGAAGAGAATGGAAACTCTTCAGGGTATGTTAACAAAGCTTGGTATGAGCCAAGAAAGATTACGTATATCATATATTTCAGCAGCTGAAGGCTTAATCTTTGCAAATACTATGAAAGAAATGTCAAGACAAATGGACGATTTAGGTCTTGAAAAAATTAAAACTGAAAATGCGAAACTTAGAACAATTATAGAGAGAATGTTAGCACGAAAGGGATTATTACAAAAAACCTAAAGGAGAATGAATTATTTGGAAATTCAAAGAACCGTCAAAGAGATGTATTATCGTGTG
>JAUWJG010000050.1 GCA_030607815.1 Candidatus Bathyarchaeota archaeon | reverse complement strand
GAAAGATTCGCTGAATATTAACCAAAATGGTTCATCTGTTGTAATCTTTATTTCATATTCCGTTGGAGTAATTTGTGTGTAATTGAGTTCTTTAGGTTGTGAACTCTGAGGAGAAAATACTTCTTTTAATGAAGGGTTCTCTTCTGTTTCTTTTAGTGAGTAAATTATAATTTCATCTAAATCAACTTTACCACTTCCATCATTTATTATGGTTAATCTGTGTTCACCACTATTCATTGGAACCGGGTCTAGTTCATACCAAACAAAACTTGTCTTAGAACTATTACATTCTAGTTTAGTTATGTTTCCCTCGTCTACTTGTAAAAGGAGATTTCCATGCTCTTTACTTTCAATTGTTCGTACAGCGATTTTATAATTGCCATCTTTTGGGATGAAGATTTGAGTTGAACTCACTGTCAATATATCCGATGTAAGAGTGATTCCATTACTTGCATTACCGCCCCATCTTTCAGAAGGATACCAACCATTCAAATTATGTGCAAATGCGGTTTCAGCTTCTATAACATTGATTACTCTAGAATCCATGTCTTGAATATCATTAAGTGCTTTATTAGAAGCTGATTCTAACCGGTCAGGTTGAATTACGGTGATTACATCAATTTCATTATATCCGCTACCGTCATTAGTAAGCGTAATTATATGATTTCCAGAACTAAGAAAAACGTTTTGAAGTTTGATCCAACGTAAACCAGAAGGATAAGGAACGTGGGGATATATTTCTGATTCTATCATCTGTCCATCCATAGCGATTGTTAGTTTCCCTCTATTGGGCCCATATGCAATCCTCATCCAGAGCTCATATTCTCCCTTTTCTTGAATTGAAAGAGGTATGTCTATACTTACATTTCCTTTAGTTGTAAGAGTGCTTCCACTGAACATAAGGAATCCTCTGTCAAGTAATTGTGTATAGCTTGTCCAATACTTACTTTGATTAGCACTTGGAAAAGCATAATTTGCAAGTTGTATTGTATCATTCCGTCCATAGATCATAAATGTGATATCTTGAAGTGTTACACCAGAAAAAATGATCTGATCATATTCTAAATTTAATCGTGGAACTTGATCATAAAAGATTAGTGTCGATCTGTTAAGTTCAAACTCATTAACACTTAATAAGGATGTTATCAAGTTTCTTCCTCCAAAAACAAGTGCAGACTTCTCGTTAGCAAAGATGTGTTGCGAATATTGCAAGTTTTCAAAGATTGATGCATTCCCAATTTGAACGGGAACTAAATTATTCTGTTTTTCAAGTACAAGTTTTTCATTTAGATTTGTATCAGGTTCACTAACGATGTATCGTACCCCCGCGATACCTAACAGTGAACTAAGTGAATTTGTTAAGTTGGATCGAAGAAGGTTACCAACGAATGGTGTATAATCTGCTATATACCCTGATCCTCCAACAAAGACCCCTTTATTATGTATAGCAAAACTGAAAACTCCAAGATCTAAAGTTGCAGAGGACCAATTATATTTAGCATAAAGTCTTTGATAAGGTGTTGTTAAAATTCTGTAATCTCCAGGTTGATTTCCAATCCACTCAAAAGGTTCAATATACTCATCAGGCCAAGTGTACACTTGGAAACCCTCGACACTTCCAACCCAAGAATAAAGAAAAATAATAATTATCACAATTACTACAAACAATGTTTCTAAAACTCTATACTTCCAAAAATATCCCTTAATCCTTTTAAAAATTGAAGGCGAAGCTTGCTTCTCTAAATTAAAACCTATCCATGATCGAATTCTTTTCGAACAAGAATCAACTGTGATACTCATCAGGTAAGAATACGCTAGTGCAGTCACCATTAGAAATCTACCTCCCACTCTAAACGTTGAATATCCGGGAACATGAGTCCATAACCATACAAAGACCTCAAAAGGTAGCCCATTTGGTCCCAATGCCAAAAACGACGCAAATAAAGCAGCTATCGTAAAAAATTTTGTTACTCGGTCTCTCTTAAATATCAGCGCCATAAATGCTAAAGCTGGAATAATTAACATTAAGAAGTTTAACTCTGTTTGTTGAAGATTTGGTATTTCCCAAGAAGAAATCCGCTGTCCAAAAATGTTCTCAGACGAGCTTCTAATAGATAATGCATCAATGATGGAATTAAACCCAAATTTATACGCATCATCAATACTGTGATAAACGCGAAATAATACACTTGAATTGTTTACAACAAACATTTCGGGAACTATCCAATAAGCGGATAATAGTAAACAGAATACTATTGCCGATAAAATTCCAACTGTCCCCTTAATTCGTGATTTCATATTAAGCTTGATCTGAAAACTTCGAATGAAAATGTATACCGCCGCTAAAAAACTCATTAGATATACCGATTGAGACCTAGAATCTAAAAAAAATAATAGAACAATGGATAAAATCAAAACATTTTTCATGTTAGGCAATCGTATAACTTTTTCAAGCGTTAGAAGAACAAGAGGAGCCAAAGCATAACCAAATGTTATAATGAAATGACCCTCTGAGATATGTTCGCTTAAGAAAAATTGATTATACATATAGAAAAGAGCTGCAATAAATGATCCTGATCTACTTTTGAAAAGATGATATGTAAACAGATACATCGAAAAACTTGCTAAAGGAAATAAGAGAAACAGCATCATCTTTGTTATGAATGTCACAAAACCCGGAAGTGAAGAAAAGATAATACTCACTACACTGCTTGCTAAGAATATTGGTACTGGTAAATTTGTTGTTAAACCACTTCCTTGAAACGATGTCCACGTGAATAACCAAGACTTAAAATTCTGTTCCAGATAAGACCACATTGACATGTATGTTTGGATACCTAAAGAATCAGTTCCTGTAACGAAGTCAAGATTTAATGTGAAAAAAGATCGACATGTAAATGCTGAAATGAGAAATAGACCTAGCAGGTCAAACTTAGTGCTCTGTATAAACTGTACCATTGAAAGCTTAATGGTACTCCTTTTTTCCTTTCCTAAGAATAAGTATTCCTTTAAAGGGGGTCTAGCCAACTTGATCAAATCACTTTTAAATTCGGAAATTTTTTTTATTCAAAGTTTTATTTACAAGCGGTGGTTGTTCTATAATAATTAATTTCATTCATATAATACATGCGATAATTCTCGTCTAACTCATATTTTGATAATCGCATTGAAACACAACTACTAAAAAAGTTATGATATCTCTTCTACTTTACTTATCTAATGTATAGACCTTGGATACGTAAGAAAGAATTCAAATGTTTCTTCAATCAGTTAATACTTTAAAAAATTTGAAAACTAGCAGCCTTCTCGCCATAGTTCCTTTTTTGTTTTCCTTCTCACTCTACGAAAAATTAAGAGTTTTTTAAGTACATAAGCCTTGAAAAATTCATAAGCCAATCAATAATTCTTTTAACACTATATCTCCTCTCACCTGAATGTCCATTAAAAGCATACTCTCCAATCTTAAAATTCATCTTTTTTGCCCAATATAGTAACTCTATGTGGACGAAATCACCATTACTTTTAACCTGATTCCACGGAATGGATGTTAAAACTTTCTTTCTGAAACAGATAAAACCACAAGTTGGATGTTCAACTATATAATTTATGAAAAATAAATTAGCTAACCAACACGCAAATCTTCTCTCTTGTTTCCATTTCGCCTTTTCGTTTCCGACACACATGTCTATTTGTTGTTGTCTAGTAAAATTGAACATCTTTTTAAGTTCATGAATAGGATGATCTACATCCATCTCAAAAATGTAATCACAATCATACGTATGAGCGGCTAAATACAATCCTTCCACAAGACTTCTTCCATATCCAATTCGTTTTTTTCTTGGTGGAACAATTGCTCCAGCATTTAAAGCTAATTTAGAAGTGTCCTTATCATCACATGGACAAATAATGAGTGCGTTAGGAAAAATTTTTTTAATACGATTTACGATACCTTCTACCCTTCCTTCTTTATAAGCAGGAATTACTATTCCAACCTTCAACAATTTTTCCTCTGAACCCTATTATATTTTATACGTTTATTTATATTCTCGCTTATTAGTTATATCTAAATTTTTAAAAATAAAATTAGTACATATTAACATTTATTCATATATGTGAACCTATAGTTTATATTACGTGAGAAATCTATACTAACTCTCTAGAGGTAGAATTTGATGACTGGTGAAAAAGTTTTAGTTACAGGTGGTGGAGGATTTATCGGTAGCCATCTCATCCCAAAACTTGTTGAACTGGATTACGATGTTTATTCTCTCGACAGGTATGTTACGGGAAGATATGTCCTTGGTAATCAACGATCAGTTAAAACTATATTTTGCAATTTAAATGATTACTTCTCCATTAGAAAAAACATTCGAGATATAAAACCCGAGTACATTATACATTTAGCGGCTTTAAGCGCTGTCTCTTTCTCTTATGATCATCCCCTAGAAGTTCTTGAGACTAATTTTCTAGGTACAGTAAAATTAGCTGAAGCATGTTTACAGGAAGTTTCACACTTTAAACACTTCTTATTCGCTGGAACCTCTGAGGAGTATGGAAATCAAAAGCATGTTCCAATCAAAGAGAGTGCTGAATTACGCCCAAATAGCCCTTATTCTGTGAGTAAAGTAGCTGCTGATAAATATCTTCAATATTTGTATGATGCATATGATTTCCCTGTAACAATTTTCCGTAATTTTAATACCCATGGTCGCAAGAAGAATACACATTTTGTAGTTGAACGAACAATTGTACAGATGTTAAAAGGTGAACGAGTTTTGCTTGGTGACCCAACACCTGTGAGGGATTTCATGTACGTTGATGATCATGTTAATGCTTACCTTACCTGTTTAGGAAACGAAAAAGCAATCGGTGAAGTATTTAACTTCTGTACGAGTCGTGGTGTATCAATTGAAGAGTTAACATTGAATATTAGAAAATTTACAGACTTTAAGGGTGAAGTCATTTGGAATACAATACCGGCAAGACCCTTAGATATTGATGTGTTAATCGGTGATAATAGTAAAGCAAAAACGGTTCTAGATTGGGTTCCTAAAAACACTTTAGAAGAAGGTTTACAAAAATCAATAAATTATTGGAAAACTAAACTATAGTAATTACTGAATTAGATTAAAGTTTTAAGAAACTTTAATTTGTGTAGTTTCCTAAATTTAGAAACTAAATATGTGACTAGTAAGACTATGTAAATAATGTCCTATTTCTCTGTTTTCACTATTTGAAGATGTTATTTTCCTCGTACGAAGATTTTTTTAAATAATTCTAACAGTTTTGAGAATTGTTTTGGTGTTATTTTTTCAAGTTCACTAAAATCTTGTTCATTTAATGCACGTGTGAAAATCAATATTACACTATAAGTTGAGACACCGATTCCAATCTCGATGATGATATTTATTATTGAGTTATCAGATATGACTCCTGAATAGTAAGTTTCGAATAAAATTAGTGGAATTACCATTATACTGGATGCGAGGAGAGGTTTCCACAATACTTCTCTACCAATTTTGATCGTAAGCCTTTTCCTTAATTCATAAAATGCATATGTGAATCCTACTACCATTGTTGCTGCTTGTGCTATAGTTGAGCCTAATACATTAAAAATCGGTATTAACGTAATGCTTATCAAAATATTCGTTAACAAAGTTGCAAATGTTGTCTTAATGAAAACTTTTGTTTCTCCCATCGCTTGAAGAGCTGATCCTATAACGGCTCCAAAAGCTAAAAATATTGAAAATATTGCCAGTATTGACAATAATACGTTTCCTAATGCATATTGCCATCCGTAAAGTAGTGCCATAGCAGTTTTTGAGATTGTTGCTAGACCAAAAGCTGCTGGAAAGATGATATAAGCCAGATATCGGTTGGTCTTTGAAATCGCTTCACTTAATTCTTTTTTATTTTTTTGACTGAATAATTCTGAAAATGCAGGAAGTGTTATAACACTCAGTGTAATCCAGATAAGTGCCAGTATATGTGATCCTCTAATAGCGAAATCATAGATACCCAACTTTTCCAAATCTGATGTAAGTGCTAAAAAGATGATGCGATCAGCCCATGTAGAACTTGTTGCTATCAACGTGGTAACAAAGAGAGGTATACTAAATGTTAATAACTGCTTTGAACTATAGGATTTTTCTGTTTTAGGTAACGTTCCGCGATAGAACGATTTTACCAGTATTACTCCTATTATTTCTCCGATTAACCAACCTGTGACTACTCCCAATAAATTGAAGTTCAATAAAATTAACGTAATACCAATTCCCCGATTGGCTATTGTAGCTAAAGTAATT
>JAUWJG010000021.1 GCA_030607815.1 Candidatus Bathyarchaeota archaeon | reverse complement strand
GACTGCTGCTTCATTAGCCTATGGTTTGGATAAACTTGATAAAGAGTTGAAGATCATGGTCTTTAGCTTCGGTGGTGGTACCCACGACGTTACAATTATGGACTTTGGTGAAGGTGTTTTTCAAGTACTTTCTACGAGTGGGGACACTAAAACGGGGGGTGCAGATATAGACTACGCTGTAGTGGATCATCTAATCAACGAATTTAAGAGTCAGACAGGAATTGACTTGCGATCTGATAAGACAGCGATGGCTAGACTTAAGGAAGCTGGTGAGAAAGCAAAAATTGAGCTTTCAAACTTATTCACAACAGAAATAAGTCTTCCATTTATCGCTTCTGATGCTAATGAACCGAAACATTTACAGATTACACTAACTCGGACAAAACTAGAACAATTGGCTACACCAATAGTGGAAAAAATACGAATCCCACTAATGAAGGCACTTAGAGATGCCAAACTTGAACCAAAAAATATAGACAAAATCATCCTAATAGGTGGACAAACGAGAATGCCTCTCGTTCTAAGATTCGTTGAGAATATCATGGGTAAACCGGCAGAGACGGGGGTTGATCCAATGGAATGTGTTGCCGTTGGAGCAGCAATACAAGCGGGGGTTTTAGCTGGGGAAATAACCGATTTGCTTCTACTCGATGTGGCACCTCTTTCCTTAGGAATTGAAACTTTAGGGAGTATACATACGAAGTTAATTGAGAGGAATACAACAATTCCTACAAAGAAAAGTAAAATATTCACGACGGCGGCAGATCTTCAAACAAGTGTTACAATTCACGTATTACAAGGAGAACGAACGATGGCTGCTGACAACGTATCCTTAGGAATGTTTAACCTAGTAGGTATTCCTCCAGCCCCGAGAGGTGTACCTCAAATAGAGGTGACATTCGATATCGATGCAAACGGTATTTTAAACGTTTCTGCAAAGGATATAGCTACAAATAAGGAACAGAAAATTACTATATCTGCCTCAACGAAACTATCAGAAAAAGAAAAAGAGAGAATGATTAAGGAAGGAGAGCAGTTCGCGGAGCAAGATCTTAAGAATAAGGAGGAGGCGGAAGTACGCAATAACATTGACGGACTAATTTACACGGTTGAGAAAACAAAGACAGATCTTGGAGACAAAATAAGCAAAGAAAATATTGATAGATTAGACAAAACAGTTAGTGCGTTAAGAGAATTGTTAAACGGAAAAGATGTAGAAAAGATGAAGATGAAAAGTGAAGAATTGACAAAGATTCTACAGGAAGTGGGCACAGCAGCTTATCAACAAGCGGCTCAGGAGACGGGGGGACAACAAACAGAACCTGAAGGATCTAAAGATGAGAACGTGGTAGATGCAGATTATAAAGTAGTCGAAGATGAAAAATAATTAGACATATGCTAATTAGCGTATGTATTAGCTATGTTCCAATTTCAAAGAATTAAAAGAAGGACATGATGCAACAGAGGCCATTACAAAAGTTTCTAAAGAATAGATACCAAAAGTTCTGTTAAAGCTCAACTTTTTCCTTTAAGGACAACAAGTCCTCGATGTTATTGATCATATAAGTGTTCAAAAAGAGAAGTGACACAACAATTTAATAACGCTGAATAATTTTATTTAAAGTAAAAGCTCGTTGCAGTATAAACACCGTCTCTAAAGCAGTAGTGTAGATTGTCGGAACTCATTAATTGTAGATTGTAATATCTAAACAGTCTTGATGAAGACGCGACTCCTTTAATAGTTAAAATAGAAGAATCTTCCTCGTTATCCTAAATAAGAAGATATGAAAAGTTTTAAGAAGCCAAGTAGCTTATGCATCTCAAGAAATTGAGGGTCAGAAGCCCCGATAGCTCAGACGGTTAAAGCATCCGCCTCGTAAAGACTCTGGAAAGCGGAAGATCGCGGGTTCAAATCCCGCCCGGGGCTCCATAGTTAGTTAGGAAAAGTATTAAAGCATTAGAAAATTAAACAAATAAAAAGATGGAGAATGCACCTTATGAAACCAACTACTGTTTTAAGTTTAGGCTGTTTTCTTCTGGCTTTGGGCTTAGGATGGTACATTTTCACAATTTATGTAATATCCTTTAACGTCTTTGGTTGGATATTGATCATTGCAGGGACTGGGGTAATCATCTCTTCTTTGGTCTCGTGGAAGCGCCCCAATCTTCCTATCAGAGGCGTGGTTAATGGTTTAATTGGGGGGCTTATCTTATCCCTCTTCATAACTTCAGGATTTGGTTTCATTACAGGGGAAATCGGGACCTATAGAGCAGAGGACACCAAGTTATACACCGACCAAGTGACAACAAGCAATATCTATGTAGAGATTGACAACTTCAATGGACCAATCCGAATATCAACTTGGGATGTTGCCGAGTACCAACTCAGCCTTAAAATCGTGGCTAAAGGTTCTTCGCAACAAAATGCTGAAGACAGTCTTAATAACCTAAAAATCAATTTGGACAATAAAATTGTTCAGAGTCAGTATACACTTACCCTCAAATATGACGTTTCTTTCTTAGATCACTCAAGATACTCAATAGAAGTTGATTTATTTTTGCCAGCAGACACCTTGATTGATCTTGATTTAGAGTCCAGTAACGGAGGCATCTACCTGACAGATATATCAGGTAACAATTTAAGGATGGAAACATCGAATGGCCCACTTATCTTCAATAAAGTTTCTGCCAATAGTATCATTGGAAAAACTAGCAATGGAGGTATCGAAGGTACAGTTGACGCTCCAGACACAAGTCTCTCCACAAGCAACAGCGGAATTGACCTCACTCTACCATGTTCGGTAGGCGGACAATATAATCTGAGCACAAGCAATGGAAACGTCAAGCTAAAAGTTTCTTCCTTGTCACAGGTGGGATTTGATCTGGATCTCTCCACAAGTAACGGTGACATCGATATCACCCTTCCAGACTTAGAGTATAGTCAGAACCAAAAGACCAGCAAGGAAGCTCAATCAGAAGGCTTTAGCAATAAAGCGGTACAAATCATCATCGAAGCTAACACATCAAACAGCAACATCGATGTTGAAACGCTCTAAAGCCACTTCACTATTTTAGTTAGATATTAAGGGTTTTTTCTACTTCAGAATAGAAGCATACCCAGTACGCCATTAATGAAAACAAAAATAGAATTTATATAACTATAATTAAAAATAAAAAAAAAGTGGAAAGAGTGTTTTAAGAGAATTATTCTTTTTCGACTTCGTTAATACATTCTTCCAGTAAATCTAAGGATGTTTCAGCGTGTTCTTTCGTAAGACAGAGTGGAGGCGTTGTCCATGTGAACCCATAATTCATGACACCTTTCTGTAGCCATTTCGTAAATACTTTCGCGCCAGTCAACATGTCAATTTCTTTTGATTTCCCATCCTTTACGAAGCCAACACCAACGTTGAGTCCTTTAGCACTCACAGATCCAAGTCTGTCATGTTCACTTTGAAGCTCTAGCAATCTTTTTCTAATCACTAGTCCAACAACATGAGCATTATTCACCAAGTCGAGTTCTTTAATAAGATCAATTGTTGAAATAATAGCCGCGCATGTCATAGGATTAGCCGCATAAGAGTGAACCTGAGAACCTGGCGGTAGAGCTGTAGCGATCTCTCTGGATGTTATGATAGCGTTCCCTTGTAAGCCACTAGTAATACCTTTAGCGGAGCATATAATGTCTGGAACAACCTTTTCCCAATCGCATGCCCACCATTTACCTGATCTTCCTTGCCCACAGGTAATCTCATCAGCAATCATTAAGATGTTATTATCATCACAAACTTTTCTCAGTTTGGTTAGATAGCCATCCGGTGTACCATGATATCTAGCCCATGGCTCAAGAATAATAGCTGCAGTATTATTATGCGTTTGATCTTTAATGACTTGTTCAATGAATTCAGCGCAGAAAAGACCACAATTTGGGTACTCCAAGTTAAATGAACAGTTATCACAGTTGCAGGAAGGAGCGGCTAGAAGATTAATGTTTCGTCCCCACCATTGACCAACAGTTGATTGTCCGTGATAGTGTGTGTAAAGTGATATTACAGTGTTCTTCTTTGTGAAAAACCTAGCTGCTTCAACGGCGGCTAATGTAGCTTCTGTACCTGAACCCCCACCCAAAACAACAGTATCGAGTTTAGAGGGGCTTATGCTCAGAAGTTTCTTAGCGGCTTCATATCTCAATTCATGAGACCAATTGGCTGTATTGATAATCTTTGAAATAGCGTTCTTTACAGCTTCAACTACCTGAGGAGGTGAATGACCAGCATTTGCCATGTGATAGCCGGCGGTCCAGTCTATGTAAACATTGCCATCTACATCACGTACCGTATCCCCTTTTGCTGATTCCCAGATTATATTGCTGATATCAGTGCGACCTAGGCCATATAGTTCCTGTGGAATTAATTTCTGTATTTTTTGAAACATTGCTTTAGATTTAGGTCCTGGAGGTGTAACAACGATGTTTGGTGCATTTTGATATCCAAGTGTGTTTAAATCTTTTTTTGACATAAAATATATCATCTACTTTTTGTGTATCGAACTATTTTTGTTAGAAACTATGATGATTAACTTATTTAAGTAATTTATGTAAAAATGGAAAACTTGAAACTGAAGATGCTGGTAAAGCTTATCATCAAATAATTTGGTGATAATAAACCCTTTTTAAAAAATGTAAAACATGAGGGTTTCTCAATAATTAATACTGGAAAATAAATGGGGAAACCTGGGTTGTATATGCATTACTTTGTACACACGTTATTATCCATAGGTTAATTTCTTTTTTAATTTTTCTTGTATTCGTTCTATGTTGCTACTCTTCTCAAAGAAATCAACATATCGAAAACCGTCAAGTCCAAAAAAATATAAAAATGGTGAAGCAGGCAACAAAATTAAATTGCTAAAGATATGGGAAAAAGGTTTAAGGACTTCAAAAGCTGCTCCGAAGGGGCTTTCCAATTTATATCTAGAGATTAAACTTGCCAATCTATCCGAGATTTCTTCCTCTTTTTCAGGAGTTATTGTATTTACAATTGGTAATGCTGAAAGTTTTTTAAATATATAGTCTTCTACCTTGGCAAGAGTGCTTTTCGGTTTATCTACGTTTTTATCTACCAATTACCTTGAAACTCCTCTTCCAATTATTTCGACATTAGATCTTGGAAGGGATAATTTTTTACCATCCTCTAAAGTCACGACTATAACAGAAGTTTTTGATTCTGTCTCTATCTGTTTAGATATAGTTTCTAACTTAAAGACTTTTGCAAAGGAACCAAACTCTTCTCCTCTAATAATACGAATAACAGTTCCAGGTTCAAGACGACTTGAAGTTTCTTCTGTTTCTGATATGACGGCTTCAACAAATTTGCGAGGTATTATAATCTCTGGTCTGATCACACCGGCTCTAATGTGAGTTGCTCCACTGATAGAGCACTGTTTTCCTTCAAATTTCTTCAAAAGATTAAAGGTCCACGTTAACATACTCATTTTGCCGAAGCCCTCCGTCATAATTAAAGTTGTATTAACGTCTTCTTCACCTGTGACCGCTACGCCAATCTCATAGCCTAAGTAATCAACTAAAGAGTCATCCTCTATACTCCCCACGATTATACCATTAACATGGTTTTTAGCTGCTTTCTGTAAAGCGTCACCAGTTATAAGTGACCCGCCAACAAGTATTTTACCTTTATGACTTGAATTTATTTTGTCTACGGTAAGAATTTCGTCTGGAGATGAAACAACAACCTCTAGGACACCATGCGTTTCCCCACCTATGCCAAATATACCCTGAACATAAGCGCCAAAAGTCTCGACAATTACTCCTTCATCAGGTATAACTTCTACAACTTCACCGGGAATATACGCTGTAACTTCAACGGGCACTGGTGCTGCCCTGATGTGTAATTTTCCTGTGACATCAGAAATATAACCAATAGTACCTGATGTTGGCGCGATAGACTCTTTTACACGTCTTCCAAAAAAATGTTTTCGGCTTGCAAGTACATCTCCTTCGTTAACAACATCTCCAACTTTCACTTTAAACCATTCTTTTATAGCTTTTTTTACTTCTCCAAGTAAGATGCCGAGATCTGATCTTACATCAACAGTTGTGAATGTACCTAAGAGGTTGGCGCGAGCTACCTTGGTTTCTGGATTAACTTTATCTCCTTTTTTAACTAAAACTTTACCAGGTATAGGCAGAATTCTTCTCTTTCTTACAAACGTAGCTTCTCTTACTTCTAAACCCGGGGTGTATGCTTCTCCCATTTTTCATCTCTTCTTTTTAATGTTTCTTTCACAAGTATCCTTTCAATATTTTTTCGGGATAAACTCCGAGAGACAGGTACCACTTAATTAGTTTCTCTCTTCTCTCTTTATCATTCTCGGGGAGAACTAAGGGTCTTCCACGAGTGTCGAAGATTAAACCAACAACGCCTCCACTCACCGTAGTTTCCAGAGACTTCCCATTACCTTTACCCATGTTGAGACCACTTTGAGGTTTGATTACCATATTAATCGTTTCTCTTTCACCAAGGGGAATCATTTCCATAGTACCGTAAGGGATAGTCTTATCTAAAGAAGTACCATCGGGTAGTGTAGCAGTAATACTTAATGCATCCGCACCATCTTTAGCTAATCCTTTTGGAGCAATACATGTGCCAACTACAACAAGGCAGTCTTTAGTAAGAACGTTAAGCGCAGCATCCGGTTTAACCTTAGAGAGTACTCCTAAATGAGGCATCATGAAAATGCTATCAATCATAAGTTTTGTTATACCTTCAGGTTGAAAAGCGTCAATCAAAACAGAAGCGGATTGAACTCTTCGAGGTGCATGAGAATTAACTCCACCACTTCCAATAATCATATCGAGTCTAAGTCGATCAATATAGGTTTTACCTACGGGATCCTTTACATTGTCTCGAACGAGTGAGCCAAGATCCTTTTTTTTCTTTACACCACGTAAAGGTGTAGCTAAGGATAGATGCGCTTTAAAAGCTAAACGCATTGCTTCTCGCCCTACAGCCTGTTCAACAATAAGCGATTTAAAGTCAGGAGGAATTGTCGTTGGACGTATCATTTTATTTCTTAATCTATTTCGCAATTCCCGCTCTTCAATGCTGAAAGGTATCCACCGCATAATATTTGCAACGCCTGCTTCTTTGAGAACATTACATATGCTATAGCTCATCCCAAGGTTCGCGCTGACGGTTCTGAGAAATTTACCGTCAAATACTGAAAAAATATCAGTTGTCGCTCCACCAGGGTCAGTTCCCACTAAATTAATGTTTTGAGTCTCAGCAACCATTTGGCAAATATCACCAACCGCTGCCGGAGTTGGAATAATAGCTATATCCGTCCATTTCATCAAATCAGGATATCCTGGCGCATGGGACATAACGTGTTCCAAATAAAAGTCGTGTACACCTTCCCTTGCCGGTTCAGTATCTTCAATGTCTAATGTAGGACGAATATTTGAGACGATTCTTAAAGCAAAAGATTCACCCAAAATATCCTTAATAGTATTTTGGATCATACAATTCCCTGCATATATAATAGGTAATTTAAAACCAATTCCAAATCTCGGTCTCGGTTTAGCGGATACAAAAAGTTCAGCTGCATCGATTAGATCGATCTTGTCACCCCCATCTGTACCCCCGACCATTAAGATCATGTCGGGCCTTAAACTACGCATTCGCTCTATTTTTTCATGAATTTCTCGTCCATCATCAATTGAGATGACGTCTAAGACAATGGCTCCAGCGCCTAATGCTGCTCTCTCTCCACTCTCAGCAGTCATCCTTCGGATTACACCAGAGACCATGATCTGTAGGCCCCCACCCGCACTACTGGTGGATACATAGAAAGTACCCTTTTTGAGAGAACGATCTTTCATCAGAAAATGGATTCCGGTTAAATCTTCAACCTGTTTAACAGCGTTTCGCACACCTACACGCACATCTTCAAAGGGGGCTTCAACAGTTGTCGGGGCTTCACCTCGACCGACTAGTCGAAACTCACCCATTATTTTCTTGATTAAAATTGCTTTGGAGGTTGTGCTCCCAACATCGGTCGCAAGAATAGTGTCAATGTCTAATGAAGTATTCATAACGATCCCTCTTATTTCCTAATCATCATTTCATCATTATATATGAATATTATGCTTTGAATAAATGAGAAGATTGAACTTCTCCGAATAGAAACAGAATATTACTTAGATATTATTTAAAAAAAAAAGTAGGGGAGGTATTTACCTCTTCTTTCGCTGAACTGCTTTCTTTGCTGCGGCAACTATGTCTTTGGCAGTTAGATGGTACGCTTTTTCCAGGACTGGCCACTGATCTCCTTTTTCAGGGATAGATTGACTATACAAGTCTCTGATACCCACAAGTTCCATCGGAACAGGATAGCTCTTAACTACAACTCTAGCGATTGATTCACCTACACCCGTCAAAAGAGTATGATCTTCCGCAGTCACAACTGCACCGGTCTCTTTTGCAGCCTTAGCTATCATCGCGTCATCAAGAGGCTTTAAGGTACTCATATTGATAACACGAGCGCTTATCCCCTCCTCAGCAAGCATGTCAGAGGCTGTCAAACTTCGCCATAACTGTATCCCAAAAGAGATTATTGAAACATCATCTCCTTCTCGTACAGTGATAGCTTTACCTATCTTGAAGGGATAATCTTCCTCGAAAAGATTCGTGACTGGTTGTGAATGAACCCTTATGAAAGTTGCTCCCTTGTACTTCAATCCCGCAATAATTGTCTTCTCCAATTCTACAGCGTCTGCTGGAGCCATACAGAGTATTTGTGGAATGCCCCGCATGAAGCCTATATCATTAATCTCATGATGTGATGCTCCACCGCCAGCCCAACCACGAGCATATCCTATGAACTTCACATTGTGATTATCGATACCAATGCTTTGAAAGATCTGGTTATATGCTCTACCAAATAGCCAAGACATACTCATCCATATAGGAGTAAAACCTTCCTTAGCAAATCCACTTGCGACAACCGCTGCATTAGCCTCAGCTATTCCAACATTGATAACGCGAGCCTCAGGAATCCCTTGACTGATGTAGCCTTTAGGATTCATATCTGCTCCGATGAAGCAGATTCGTTCATCTTCTTTTGCCATCTTCATCATTGTAGCCATCATTCTTTGCCGTACATAGTATCGTGCCGGTCCCTTGAACCCTATACTCTTTAAGAATTCAGAAGGATCTTCACGCCAAGAATTTTCTCTTACATATTTTATCATTTTATTAACCACCATTTTTTACTAATATATCGTCTTGATTAACCTCTCATAGTCCTTCTCAGTCATAGGTATCATATGCGCGTGGGACTTCTCGTACACGGGAATTCCTTTCCCTTTAACCGTTCGAGCAATTATACACTTCGGCTTTCCAGAGATATTATCAGCTAATTGTAGTGCCCCAAGAATCTGTCTAAAATTATGTCCATCTATCTCAATAGCCCACCAACCAAACGAGCGCCATTTCTCTACAAATGGTTCCAATTGCATTCCTTTATCAATGGTAATACCAACACTGAATTGGTTATTGTCAACAATATGTATCAGGTTGCTACATTTGTAGTGCGCTGCAGCCATAGCGGCTTCCCATATTTCACCTTCATGGCATTCACCGTCTCCTGAAATACAATAGACCCTATGGTTTGGTGTACCTTCTTGTCTCGCGTTGTCATATTTCGCTTTAGCTCTTGCAGCTAATGCAAGTCCAAGAGCGAAAGATAATCCTTGTCCAAGAGAGCCTCCGGAATAATCTAATCCCACAGTTGACCAGGCATCTGCGTGTCCTTGAAGCATCGAACCAAAGTGCTTGTATGTTGGAAGCAAATCTGTTGAAAAGTATCCTAACCTTGCAAGACATGAATAGACTGTTTCGCAAGCATGTGCCTTACCAAGGACTATACGGTCTCTATCTTCCCACTCTGGATTTTTCGGATCAAGCTTTGCATGATTAAAATACAACGCAACACAAAGTTCCACCATAGATAAGGAAGGACCAGAGTGTCCACCCCCAGCACCTAGTAATTGAACCATTATGTCTTTCCGGGTCTGTAAAGCTTTTGCTTCTAAATCTTTTATAGTTTTTTCTGATATCATTCGTGAAATCACCACTCCTTAAATTTTATTTCAACAGTTTCCAAGCTTAAAGGCACCTCACAATTCGGACACACATTATTGTATCTCTTCAAAACCTTCTCCTCGCTGAGTCCCCCAATGTAAAGGCGGTCTGCAATAGTTTCACCGTAGTACAACAGAAAATCACATTTTTTACAATGTATTGTCTCAGTCATTTTCCTCACATTTTAAAGAGAAATAATACATCAAGGACTAGATAATGTTTATGGTATATACATTGATTAAAAACTATTCAGGAGATAATATCTAAAAAAAAAAGGCTGATTTAAAGGGAAAGTTAAAGCGTTAAAACTGGATAAACAGTAAAAGAAATAGAGTTGACGTTTCCACTAGCATTTTTAGAAAGACGTATGAAAGTGACTGAAATTAAATTTTTAAAGGTGAAGATTACTGTGGTAGAAAAAAAGGAGGAATTGTTTCCATCTTGACAGTCTGCGTTTTACTGTTTCATTTAAAGCTTCTCCAATCTCTTTGGCTGTGAGTTTTAAAGTTTTCTTCAAGGACTTCTAACCCCCACCGCCCTACTCAAGAAAAAACAGTTGTGAATTGACTACATTTCCCCCTTACACCAACCATATTCATTGAAACAATGTAATTCGCATAAACAACACGGAACATAGACTCACCGAAAATTCCGAGAAGGGTGTGACCTTCTACGTTTAAGATGCCTTCTTGTTTCCTTAACGGCTTTAACTATGTCGAGTTCACTTAAGGGTTAAGTATACTCATATTGATTACGCGAACAGCTATTACCTCTTTGGAAAGGTCGTGTGTGGCCTCTAGTTGTCTCTAGAGTTCTGTTCCGAAGGAGATTGGAGCATCTACCTTTCGCGAATGGTTATGGCTTTACCTATCTTGAAGGGATAATCTTCCTCGAAAAGATTCGGCTCATTCTACCTGAAGAGTCATATAAAAAGGTTCAAATATAATTTATAGAGACCGTTATACATTTATAAATCT
>JAUWJG010000081.1 GCA_030607815.1 Candidatus Bathyarchaeota archaeon | reverse complement strand
CAATATAATAGATACTCTCCGCCAGAGCTTAAGACAAGTGATTCAACCGATCATGCGAAAGAATAATATTCTTAAAGTCTCCGAAGCATTCCAAAGATTCTATCAGGAACTCTCAAACGACATCATAGATTCCGCATCTATAGATGAAGATGGAAACATTGATATCACTAGAAATGGAGAACCATCACCTATAAACTCTTTAAGTGGAGGAGAAATGACATGTGCTGCTCTAGCGTTACGTTTAGCAATAAGTAGTTCTCTTACCAACAATCAACTCCTCCTTCTAGATGAACCCACGATTCACCTTGATGAGTCATATCGTGCAAAACTTAGAGATTTTTTGGGAGATCACCGTTTCGAACAACTAATAGTGGTCACTCACGATAACACTTTTGATTCGTTACCTGCAAAGATTTTCAGGGTACAAAAGAAAATGGGTGATAGCGATGTCTTACCCTTAAAATTTGGAGGTGTTTGAAACGTCTTATGTTAAACTGAATTTAGAGGATTTAGTTGATGCTAGATTAAAGGTTAAAGAAGCATTTTTCAAACAAGAAAATAATATTGATAAAATCAAAAATAAAACGCATATTCATCAAGGGAAACCCGTAAAGACACGAAACATTTTCGCTGTTGATTCAGGCTTCAACAGGGCTTATGATACATCTTTCACTGTTCTCAAAGCAGCGATGGTAGATGAGGAGATGGATGTAAATTTAACCGAGAGTATTTACCTCTTTCACGTGGAAAATTACCAAACTGAAAGATTGAGACGCTTTCTAATGCAACAAACTCTTTATGAGACTCTACTGAAAAGTGTTGAATCTGGAAAAGCCGATGGGTCTATAGTGCTCGTCGATGGAACAATCACTCTCACGATTTTCTGTCCCACTCTAAGAGATAAGACGGCGTATAAGAAACATTTTAGAACTTTTTATAGAAAAGTTTACACCCCATTAATGGATAAATGCGTCGAAAGAGACATTATTATACTTGGTTTTCTTAAGAGAACCGGAAGCACCTACCTTGCGGAATATCTCAATATTAAAGATACCTATGATCGGTACATAATGAATTCTCTTCTTATCGAAGATGGCCAATTTATCTCTCCAATTCCAGTTATAGATACTAATGCAACGCGTAATAGAATCCACCATAAATACGTAACATTCTATATCAATCTAAAAAACTGGAAGTATCGATTTGAACTTCTAAACCAACAAGAAGCACATTATCGTGAATGTATTTGTAACTTATTATACATAGCTACCGATACCCATTATGGTATGAACCCTATCTTTAGCAAAGCAGATGAGTACGCAAGAGTAACTAAAAGGGAAGCTAACCTCAAGTTCAATTACGTAATTCATGAGTTACCATTTGATGAGCGGACTAAATTGCGATTGGAAGCGCGAAAAAGAACACATTTCGGTCTAAAGACCAATAAATCATTGATGAATGGGGTAAGGGGGAAGTAGATAATGAGTAATAATATTTTAGGTAGTGTCCTTAGCCAAGGAAGAAAGGCAGATGAGGTTTTAATAGTTTCCACAATAGAGAAAGCAGGAACCCTGAAGAAAGGAACAATTATTGCACATGATACACTAAACGAAGTGATTCTATTACAAGTAACACATAAAATTACTTGGTCAGATTTAAGTGAACAAGATCTCTTTCTCATGAATGAAAACGAAGAATTAGCGTATAAAATCATCCAAAAATCTCCGAAAAGCTACATCTTACACAGCATTATCGTAGGCGCTATCAGAGATGAAGGAGAGGGACCTGCCATCTTTGGAGGAACAACAAGTTTCATTGCAGATAAAACACCTGAAGTTCGTTTATTAAAACCTTCAGAAGTGAAGATGATATATGATAAAGGAACACTTGAAGTGGGCAGAACAGTAGATGGTCATAAAGTAACACTCCCCATAAACGGTTTGATCCAACGACATTTAAGCATAATAGGCATGACGGGGTCTGGAAAATCTTATCTACTAGGATTATTATGCGAAGAATTGGCATTACATAAAGCAGCAATCCTCATAATTGATCCGCATAATGAATACATTCCTATGGCTCAAACCCTACCAAGAGAAGTAGGAAAGATGCTCTACAGCATCGGTTCAGCAGTTGGATTAAACACGTATACACTTGACGTTCAGAAACTCTCAGCATTTGATTTCCAACACTTCACAGGAATGGGAATTGGATCCACAGCCATAGTTGAAAGGATCATACAGAATCTTAAAGAAACAAAATCTCAGTATTCTATCCAAGACATATTACAACATCTAGATTCACAAGCCAGGAAGGGATCTCCTTCTGAAAAAGCTGCAGCTACATGGGCTAGAAACTATATTCAAACTCTAACAAATACAGGGATGTTGGGAACAAGTGAACCTCCAATGCGAGAAATGGTAAATGCGAACCAAACAACTGTTGTAGCTATGTCTGGTGTGAAGGAAAGGATTCAACAATTCATTGTAACAAGTATATTACAGAGAATTTTTAACGCTAGAAGAAGAAAAGAAATATCTCCTCTGATACTCGTAATTGAAGAAGCACATAGATTTGCTCCTTCAGCAGAAAAAGTATCAAGCAGCGCTATTATGCGTACTCTTGCTGCTGAAGGAAGAAAGTTCGGCATCTGCTTAGTCGTTGTATCACAACGACCAAATAGGCTTGATTCAACTGTCCTCAGCCAATGTGTTACAAACATCGTTATGAAAGTTAAGAACCCATCAGATCTGGAAAGCATAAAAAATAGTGCCGAGAATGTTACAGACGATATTCTAAATGAGCTACCCCGTTTTGAGAGAGGAGAAGCCTTAATCATGGGGGAAGCATTTCCCATATCAATAAGATACAAGACTAGGTCAGATAGGAAGACCAAGCATGGTGGAAAAAACGTTAATTTTGTAAGTGAATGGCAGAAACATAATCAAGAAAAAAATGTGAAAAAGTTCAATTTTCCCACTGAAATATAAGTGGCGTGAAAAAATGAAAATTGCTTTAACCGCTGACTTGCATCTAGATCTACGTCAATTCAATAGTCAAGAGCGTTGGAAAGACTACATAGACACTTTTGTCAATGTTATAAGGAACGTTATAAGTCTTGACGTTGACGCGTTCATCATCGCAGGAGATCTTTTCGAAAAATATAGACCGCACCCAGGAGTTGTACGTAGATTTTTAAAGGAAATATCTAACTTGAATTGCCCCGTCATCCTTATCCGCGGAAACCATGATTCACCGAAAATATTTTTCGAAAAATTTGGTGGAGATACTCTACATTTACTTCAAGACGTTGCAGAGATCATATATCT
>JAUWJG010000022.1 GCA_030607815.1 Candidatus Bathyarchaeota archaeon | reverse complement strand
TTACATCAAAGAGAAACTACGGATATATCAATATATTGAAGATGTATCAGAAGTTGATGAATCAAGAATTAAGTATGCTTTAAATTGGGCTGATGAATTTGAGGAAGTTGAGAAGGTAAAAATAATCCTAAATACCAAAGAAACAGGGGCAATAAGAGAGTTTATAGGAATTATTGAGAGAACGGAAAATGTTGATAAAATTCAGAGCGCAATTTTTCAAACAGCAAGGAAGTATGGAATAAAACCCAGAAATTTCTTTAGTCTTCTATATCAGGCATTAATAGGAATTCCAAAAGGACCTAAACTAGGTCCATACATTGTGGATATTGGAACGAAGAATGTGATTAATAGACTAAAGGAGATTATATAATACACTAAAAATTAAATATTTTCTTTTAATTACTATTTTTAAGTCTAGGTAATGTTATAACAAGTTTTTAAGAGCAATGTATGGTCCAATAGAAAAGAAAAAGTTATGAACAAATAGAGATATTCATCGATAAGTCCTAGTAACTCTAATAAGTTATACACATCTTAATAGAGAATTTAGAAATAAAGGGAGAATTGAAAAGCGGAGAAATCACAAATGTTTAATTCAAAATCTTTCATAAACGATAAGATAATCGAGATAAAAAACATCATTAAAACTAATAAAGCAATCATCGCATGTTCTGGAGGAGTCGATAGTACCACGTGCGCTGTATTGACTCATAAAGCTATTGGAGATAACATCCTCTGTGTTTTCATAGATACAAATTTTATGCGCCCAGGTGAACCCAAGGATGTTTATACAAAACTGACCAATCCGCCTTTCAATTTACCCGTTAAAATGGTGAAAGGACAGAAGAAATTTATGATGGCTTTAAAAGGTTTAGAAGATGCAGAGGAGAAGAGAAAAGCTTTTAGAGATACGTTCTATTCAATTCTCAGCCGCGTAGCAAAGAGAGAACATTGCAGTTTCCTCGTTCAAGGTACTATCCTACCAGATGTTCTTGAGACAGTTAAAGGAATAAAAACGCAACACAATATCTTAGAGCAGATAAAGATAAGACCTCAGGAACTTTATGGATTTCAAATCGTTGAACCACTAGTTGAACTCTACAAATATCAAGTTAGGGAAGTAGCGAGAAAACTTGGAATTCCATCGGAATCTTCTGAGCGACAACCATTTCCAGGTCCTGGACTTTCTGTTAGAGTTGTTGGTGAGATAACCCCTAAGAAGTTGGTTGCGGAAAAGAGAGCAAATAGGATTGTTGAGAGAAAACTAAGCGTCTTAAATCCAGGACAGTACTTCACTGCAATCATAGATAATAAAAAAACATATTATAGTAATGTAGAGAGAGTTAAAATAAATATTAAAAATCTATTACAAAAGAGAAAAGTATCGATTATTGTTGAAACACTGAAGACTAAAGCTACGGGTATAAGGGATGGAACTAGACTTTATGGCCGAATCGTTCTCGTAGAGATTCGAAATAAAAAAAATCAATGCGTTAAACTATCATCAGAAATTTTTAATTCCATTCAGGAGAGTGTTATACTCTTAGATAATGATGTTTCTAGAGTTCTATACCGGGTTACTGATCAAGATCGGATAGGTAAATGGATTGTTGCAATCAGATCCGTAGAAACGCTCGATTTTGTCACAGCGTCTATAACTGATGTCCCTTGGCGCATATTACGAGATACAGGCAAACTTATACTGAGTTCAAATAGAGAAATATCTGCAGTTTATTATGATCTAACACCAAAGCCACCAGCTAGCATCGAATTTGAATAATAGGTTAACATTATACAAATCATTAATATTTATTACTAAAGAAACTCTTATCATATTGAGAAATTCAAAGTGCTTTACGCTTTTATAGATTAAAGATGTGTAATGAATTAGTATTAATATTTAGAATGATAAGAAAAATGAATCAATAGTTTGTTCATAGACTGTGTCAAGATGAGGAAAAACCTTAGATAGGCGGTAAATGTTCGGTGTGTAAACGAAGGTGAATGTATATCTAGAGTATGTAGGTGAGAAAAACGAATCGTGAGAAAATCCAAAATATTGTAAACGAATATCAAGAGAAAAAAATTAGAATAGGAGTTCTTGGTTCACATTCTGCTCTAGAAATGGGGCATGGTGCTAAACAAGAGGGGTTTGAAGTAGTTATTGTTTGCCAAAAAGGAAGGGAAAAAACATATACAAAACACTATAAAAATCTGTTTGATCAAGTTTTAGTGTTAGACAAATTTGTTAATATTATTGATGAAGAAAATCAAACTAGGTTAAGAGAATTAAATACTATATTTGTGCCTAATAGGTCCTTTTCAGTCTATGTAGGATATAATAACATAGAAGATAAATTTATGGTTCCTATATTGGGAAACAGAAATATTCTTAGAAGTGAAGAAAGAAATGCACCGCGAAATCAATATCACTTACTTAAAGAGGCGGGTATTTACACACCTAAAATCTTCAAGTCGTATAAAGAGATAGATACATTAGTAATAGTTAAAGTTCCTGAAAAGGAAAGAAGTATTGAAAGAGCT
Source organism: Candidatus Bathyarchaeota archaeon (assembly GCA_030607815.1). Lineage (GTDB taxonomy): Archaea > Thermoproteota > Bathyarchaeia > RBG-16-48-13 > JAUWWH01. The sequence goes on along the minus strand of JAUWJG010000022.1, from coordinate 8,458 downwards.
TTCTTTTATGCCACATCTTCAGAAGAATTCATAAAGAGAGGTGAAGAGAGAATAAAGAAAGGAATGATACGTCGAAGAGATCTTGAGGAAGCTGTGATAGAAGAATATGTTCTTGGAGCTAAGTTTAACGCAAATTACTTCTGGTCTCCAATCACAGATGAGATTGATTTATTAGGATTTGATCGAAGAATTCAAACAAACTTGGATGGCATTTTAGATTTACCTGCTGAGGAGCAAATTGAAGCAAGAATTCCATCACAAAACATAGAGATAGGACATATGGGGGCCACTATGAGAGAATCTCAGTTAGAGAAAATATTTATAGCTGGAGAAAAATTTGTCGAAGCTTGTAAAAGAGAATACCCCCCAGGCATTATCGGTCTGTTTGCTCTTCAAGGTGCTATAACGAAGGATCTTAAGTTTTACGTCTTTGACGCGAGTCTAAGGATACCTGGTTGTCCATGCGTTGAATCAACGTCACCATATATGAAGTACAAGTATGGAAAAGAGGTTGGTCCTGGGAGAAGGGTGGCTATGGAGATAAAACAAGCTATTGAGAAAAACAAACTCGGGGAGATTGTGACATAAATAGTTCTATTAATGCTTGAATGAAATCGAGAGATTAGCAGGAGAAAGCAGAGCAGTATGATAGAAAAGGAACATAGATTCAATATATTGGAGAACTATGAAAAAGAGAAAATTACGATAGGTACTCTTGGGTCTCATTCCGCTCTAAATATTTTCAAGGGTTCAAAGGAAGAAGGATTTAGAACAGTATGTATTTGTAAGAAAGAAGACGAGATAATTTATCGAAGGTTTTCTTTAGCAGATGAAATTATTATAGTTAAAGATTTTAAGTGCTTACTAGATGACAAAGTACAAAAGAGACTTGAACAATTAAACACGATTCTTGTACCTCATGGATCATTTAATGCGTACTTGGATATGGATGATATCTTAAATAAGTTACATGTACCAATGTTTGGTAACAGGAAACTTCTACGCTGGGAAATTGATAGAGAACTGCAAAGAAAGTGGCTACAAAAAGCTGGTATAAAAATACCTAAGAGATTTAAAGACGCAAGTGAAATTGATGGTCTTGCTATAGCCAAGTTTCCAGGTGCAAAAGGAGGAAAAGGATACTTTCTAGTAAATTCTTCTGAGTCCTTTTACGAAAAAGCCGAAGATATGATCAAACGAGGACATTTAACACGGAAAGATTTAGAAAACACATATCTCCAAGAGTATGTTGTGGGAGTGAATGTTTATCCCCAATATTTTCATTCAATATTGAAAAATGAAATTGAATTGTTGGGAATGGATAAACGATACGAATCAACAGTTGACAGTATAGGAAGAATACCTGCTCGTGAACAACTGCAAATAGGAATAATTCCAACGTACACCATTGTTGGTAATATTCCAATAACCGTGAGAGAAAAGTTGTTACGGCAAATTTTGAAAATGGGAGATAATGTAGTAAAAGTGTCTAAAGAGATCGCTCCACCGGGAATTATTGGCCCTTTTTGTTTAGAAACAGTTATCACAGATAACCTTAAGATATTTACATTTGAAATATCTGCAAGAATCGTTGCAGGAAGCAATGTAGGTATAGGTACCTCACCATATGCTTATTTAAAGTATGGTGAGGGGATGTATATGGGTAGAAGAATTGCACGTGAAATAAAAAATGGGATCGAAAATGATGAATTAGACAAAATCGTAATGTAAACCTTTTTTTAAAGTAGTATTGAAATTGCGTTAGTGTTTTCTGTTATATTAGTTTTCAATGCCTTACATAGTATATTCAAGTTCTAATCATGAATTTCTGAACAAATTAGATAAAGTATAGTTAGTTCTTTTACACTCGTTTGATTGGAGTAATTGTACCTTAATTTTAAGATGATAAGTATATCTATAAAGTTTTAGTCACTGCTTAAAAAGACCGCATTGTATATTACCGGTCATATCCAATTGAATGCTATTGTGGATAACGGATTTCGAATTCTAATAAATCTGTAGCTACTTCTGTTGCAAGGAAAATTTTCTTAGCTTCTTTAAGAAAGACGTCCATATTATCAAATCTAGGGCTTATATGTGTAAGGATTAATTTTTTTACATTAGCTTCTTTGGCGATTTTAGCTCCTTGACTTGGAGTTGAATGCATGTTTTCATTGGCTGTCTCTTTGTACTCATCACTAAATGTTGCTTCATAAATCAAAAGGTTTGCATCCTTTGCTAAATTCAAGATATTTTTGCATGGTCTTGTATCTCCAGAATATACTATTTTTCTTCCACGTCTTGAAGGTCCTAAAATATGATTTGGAGTTACTACTTTACCATTACCAACCATGATGATTTCACCGTGTTGAAGTTTAGACCATAAAGGTCCTTTTGGAATCTTCAAGAACTTTGCTTTCTCAGGGGAGAATTTTCCAGGTCGATCTTGCTCTATTAAAGCGTAAGCTAAAGTTGGAATCGAATGTTCAACGTAAACTGCTTGAATGTGATACTCCTTTTGTTTGTAGATAATTCCTTCATCAATCTCTCTTATTAAGAGAGGAAAAGTCAATTTAAATTTCAACGTCTCTATGATAGCGTCAATAAACCGTTTTAATCCAGATGGACCAAATATTTGTAGAGGAGATTTAAAATCGAAGAGCGACAGGGTTTGAAGAATTCCAGGAAGACCTAAAACGTGATCACCATGCATATGTGTAATAAATATCTTGAAATTACGGCCAAAACCAACTTTAGCTTGAATCATTCTTTGTTGAGTACCTTCTCCACAATCTAGAAGAATAAGTTCACCTTTTCGTTTTATTACAATAGCTGATAAATTTCGAGTGGCTGTTGGAGTACTTCCCGATGTCCCAAGGAAAATAACACGCATATAGATTTCATCCTATGGTTTTTTAAAGACAGCTATTTCCCGTGTAAGACTTTTATGTTCCCGTACAAGATGAACCTCGATACACATATACCCTACGCTTTCACCAATCTTTACTATATTCAAGTCATTAGGAAGTGAAATTGAAACGTGACCACCTTTAGGAAGAAGATCGATGATATTTGAAAGGAATGATGATACCAAATCTTCTACTTTAAGTCCGAAGGTTGAGGAAGATCGACTATAAGGTGGATCAGTGGATACACAAGAAATATTTGAAAGAGGTAACTTTCGTGCATCGGCAATAAAGAGGTTAGTTTTTTGAATGTGAAAATATTCTAAATTCCGAAGGCTCCCCCTCACCATCTTTTGTTTAACATCAGAACCCAGTACTCTACATCCAATCAATCCAGCTTCTATTAGTATAGATCCCGTTCCACAAAATGGATCTAAAAGTGTAACTCCAGGTTTTGCCCTAGCCAGATTAATCATGCATCGAGCTAATTTAGGTAATAATGCAGAGGGATGGAAGAAGGGGCGTCTACTGGGCTTCCTTAAGGTAAAACCTTTAGGTAGGATATTTTCCGTTCGACCGAAGATAAAGTGATTTTCACTTATAATACCACAAAAAGAGACATCTGGATAGGATAAATTTACTGTTAAAGCGTCATTTTTTTCTAAAATAATATTTCCAATAATCTTTTCAAGCTCAATTGTCTTAATCTTGGACGTCTTATCTATTTTCTTAATTCTGACAGAGAAACTCTCCTGTGCTTTGATATATTTACCATAAAATAAATCTTTAGAATGTTGAAGTATGTCTTCAAGATCTGCTTGACATCTAAACAGTTCAACTCCGCATATCTTAGTGAAACTACTCCTACGAATAACTGAAGGTAAACAGTTAGTATTTGCCTCTAAACATAAAAGTTGAGGGAAAACCTCCACATTTTTATAGTTGAATCCTTCAGATTGAAGAATAGCTTTGACTTCAGCGTATGTCAAAGTATTATGCTCACCAGATATATAAAAAAATAGATGAGTTACATGGGGTAACATCTCTCTTGAAACTCAACTCCTAAAGGAGTGATAGATATAAAATTCACAGGGGGTTGTATGGAATATGTTTCCAAGATCTTCAATACGCTCCATAAAACTCATTCTCTAGAATTAAGTAAAAAATGATGAATACTTACAACACATATCAATTTGATATTTACTTTGATGTTTAAAAAATTTGAATTGTTAAAATAAGAATTACCCATATCGATTAAGAATCATCATTTTTCGATATTTCTGAGATATTTTCTTCATCCAGTTCTGAATGGGTAAATGTATGAAGCCATTTTGTCATTATTTTACAAGTATTTGGTGAAAATTCTCCTCCTTTTTCACATTTAAGAATCTCATCACATGAAACGCATGGAATATCAGAGAATGAGTCAATATCTAAGGATCGGATGTTTACAAAGACTCGATATGTCCATCGACCGTCAGAAAGTTCTCGTTGTCGAGTTATTAGATTTTTTTTACCAAGATTTAGAGATATTCTCGAACCCACTCTACTACTGGCTTCTAATTCCTTCCATAGATCACTCTGAAGAATCCCATCTTCTCCTTTACTCATTATTATTTGAAGTGCTCGTCGTTCTAACAGGTCACGTTTCGACATACCTATATAACCTCAATTTGATAAAAGTACATAGATCATTCTTTAATAAAGACTATTCGGAAAAAAGGAGTATTCCCTTAACTATGTTTAGACGGAATAATGCTTCCTTTTTCTTTGATTGATAAAAAATGGAACAATTCCTTTTTATTTTTTAGTGTAGATATGGTTTAAGACAGAAATGAAAGATGGATAGATTCCTTTCCCCAAAAATCGGAAGGAGAATTGTTATAAAATGTTTTTTCTAGGCCATATCTTGAAAGGGGCTTCGTAAGGTGTCTATTTGCTCTAGGAGGAGGGATGTATAATCCTGTAGAAATGTTCCGTTTAATTTGAACTTGAATCTTCTTGGCTTTACGCTCTCTTGCACCACATTTTTTACATCTGAATCCTTTTTCTTTACCCATTGATCCCATATGTTTTTTGCAGAATTTACAGATAGGATTTCGCATTAAAATTTTTGGGATTAGACGGATAATCTTGATTTTTTCAAGATTAATTGTCATGGGAATCTTCTCTGATCGTGGTCGAACGCCGCCATACACTTGCACAATATCCCCTATTATTAAAGCGCGTATAATATTTCGAAATTTTCCAGTGGGTTCATAAGCTGCACAATCTATCGATTTATTTTCATCAGCAATAGTGAAAATCACATGTCTTCCAGGAATCGATATTGGATTTCTCGTAAGAGTACCGTTTACAATAACTGAATGGTAGGATTGAACAAGATTAATATTTTTTATAGTCCTTAAATGAGCATCTGTTCCTTGATTTGTCCGAAAAATAACCCATCGCTCTATTTCTTCTTGAATTTTGAGTAAGCGAAATGCTCTTTTAACAGCGTCTGCACTTTCACCTCTTATTCCTAAAAATATAGGGTCTGGTCCTCTAGGAGTAATTAATATTCCTCTTTTCTCATAATCAACATTATTAAAGGTTAACCCTTTCATTTCCTTATCCATTCTAAAGACAGAGGCATCATCCAATTTTCTGGGTGTTCCCCTATTTCGTTTAATCCTATATGATATTAACTCATATGTGTGATCAGCGGTCAAGGTTTCTCCAACAGCAGCTAAAGCACCGATTATTCCTCGTCCATATTTAAAAGAAAACGCTTTAGCTTTGTATTTTTTTACTAATTTTAATGCCTCATCTTTCTTAACAATATCTTGCTTTGTCTTTAGAGAGAAGTAGGAAAACTCTCTTGGAATTCTTTCACCCCAAAAAAATACAATGCCTGGATCAGTTTTTTTATTATCTAGATCAGAGTTAACTTTAACGATTTCAATAGTATCTTCAATTACATGATCGATTCTATCAGCATGTATACGGATACGTAAACATATGGCACCATTGCCACGTGTCTTCCAAGGCACGTTAGGATTTAATCTGATTAAAGTTGGATAATCTAGAAAAACTCCGTCTCTTTTCGTGATTTTTTCAATTAAAAGAGAAGCGATGTATGTTGTACATCCCATTCGTGTTGAATCTGTATCATCGATCCCAATATGAAGTGGTAACCACATTTATTTTATTCACTTACCAGGTATAAACAATATTTAATAGTTTGAAGTATCGAATTCTTTTTTAGTTTGGTTTACATGAATTAGAATTGTTCTATGGTAATCATTGTGAGGGCGGATCTAACTTTATTCAGCCGTCTTATGTTCAAAGTCATGGTTTCCTTTAATTTATCCATAGTTTCTGCTTCAATTTTTATTATGAGATCATAGACGGCATAGACGGCATATGCTTCTATTACCTTTTTAATCTTTTTTATTGTAGCTAAGACTTCGATTTCAGATCCCATTTCCGTATTGATTAAAACATAAGCCATCATAGGGAAATTTCTCCTACGAATTGTGTTATAGTTAATTCTCACATTTATGTATTAAATAAGGAATATATTTTGTGAGGGCAGATTTAAATTCTCTAAACTCATAACAGATATCAAGGGATTTCGTTGAGTTCTGCATATACTATCTCTAGTAATGAAATGAAAGCTTTAGAAATGAACGCAGAGTACTTTGGAATTTCACCTATTCAAATGATGGAGAATGCGGGAAATGCTATTGCTAGAGAAATTGTGAAGCGATTCACTTCAGAGAATACTCACGTTACAATACTTGTAGGGACGGGTGGAAATGGAGGGGACGGTTTAGTTGCGGCTAGACACCTCTCGGCTTTAGGGTATATCGTAAAGATTATTTTGGTAGGTAGAGAGAGCAATATTGTATTGGAAAGTGTGAAGAAGAATTGGAAAGCTATTCAGTTTATGGTAGAATCTGTTGAAATAGTGAAAGTATATGATTCCACGTTAATACCTAAGATTGAATGTGAGATTGCAGTAGATGCTCTTCTCGGCACTGGAATGAAGGGGGCTCTTAAGCCTCCAATTTTGCAAGCAGTTCAAGCCTTTAATAAGGCTCAGTGTTTTAAGGTATCAGTAGATGTTCCTTCTGGATTACATTCTGATACGGGAAAAGTTGTAAATGAATGTGTAACTGCAGATTTGACTATTACATTTCATAGAATAAAACCAGGGTTACTGAAAGCAAAGAAATATGTTGGTGATCTAATAGTTGCAGATATTGGTCTACCAAAGGAAATAGAAACACGGGTTGGACCTGGTGATGTATTCTTCATTAATAAACCCCGATTACGTGAAAGCCATAAGGGTGATCATGGTCGGTTACTTATTATTGGGGGTAATGAAATTTACTCTGGAGCTCCAACACTCTCTGCATTAGCTGCTTTAAAAGTTGGTGTAGATCTTGTTTACATCGCTTCACCACATAAAACAGCACATGATATAGCTTCTATTTCTCCAAATTTTATTACTGTAAAACTTGATGGTGAACATTTATCGTCTGCAAATATGCTAACCTTAAAACAATTCATAAAAAAAGTAGATGCTGTAGTTCTAGGTCCTGGGCTTGGTTTACATGAGGAAACTATTGAAGCTGTAAAGAAGCTAGTTGAAATAGTTGAAATATTTAAAGTTCCGCTTCTCTTAGATGCTGATGGTCTTAAAGCTTTTTCAGAGATTAAACATATGGTTAATGTACCTCTTGTACTCACACCTCACGCGGGTGAATATAAGATTTTGATGGGAAAGAGTCTTCCAAAGAATTTTAAAAAAAGGGTGAAAGCTATCGGTAGAGCTGCAAGGGATGTTAATGGTGTAATTTTGCTTAAGGGACCAATTGACATCATTACAGATGGAAAAAGAGTGAAAGTGAATGAGATTATTCACAATCCTGGTATGACCGTGGGGGGAACAGGGGATGTTCTTTCAGGAATAGTTGGAGGTCTCCTTTCTCAAGGGATTGATGCATTCAGAGCAACAATCGCGGGCGTATTTATAAATGGTGCTGCAGGAGACTTTGTAGCTCAAGAGAAGGGATATCACATGCTTCCTACAGATATTATTGAGTGGATACCCAAGGTTATGGATGACCCTATGTCACATATTACTGTAAGACGGTTTTAGACTTTGAAAAGAAATTAATTAAATATCTTTCGTTTAATCTCTCAGAATTGTTTATGTAAAGAGTTTCTTTATTTTAAATTCATCTTTCTAAGAGACGGGTATTAGTTTATTTTTTTAGTAAGAAAAAATACAAGTGGAACCTTGTTTAAGGATTGGTTACATATGAAGTGTTAAAAGTCTAATTTTGGGGTCTATATGGTTTTGGACATAGGTTTTAAGGGAAAATATAATAAATAAATGATTCTCTAAAGGATAAAAGATAGATATCGGTAGGGTTATTTAGTGGTCTGTTAAATAATAGATAAAAGTGGGCCGATAGTCTAGTTGGTTAGGACGTCGCCTTGACGTGGCGAAGATCGGGGGTTCAAATCCCTCTCGGCCCATCCAACCCTTTTAGAAAAAG
>JAUWJG010000037.1 GCA_030607815.1 Candidatus Bathyarchaeota archaeon | reverse complement strand
GATCACATTTTTTTTGCTTAAATATTATAAATATTTTACGTGAGGATAACGTAATTTTCAGAGTTTAACATTTATGAAAAAAAGTTTATGTATTAAAATAATTCTTTTCAAGTATATGTCAAGCTCTGGATTATTCTTTCTTGTTTAGTTGAAAAAAGATACGGTAATGTTTAATTATGTGCAGGAATTATTCTTATTATAATTCTGTAAAGTATTTTATTGATTTGTAAGGTGAGAGTGAGTAATAATGTCTTATCAAGTAAAAGATTACATGACAAAAAAAGTTAACACTATTGATTGTGATGTAAAAGTTATAGAAGCAGCGATAGCTATGTCAGTTGATGAGAAAAAAGAAGGTTATGTAATCTGCCTGATAAAGGGGAAGCCTATAGGAATTATTGCAAATATAGATATTGTAAATAAGGTTGTTGCAAAAAAGCTTGATCCATCAAAAACAAGTGTTGCAGAGATCATGTCAACACCTTTGGTAACTGTTGATCCTGATGATGATTTATTAAAGGCTTCAAGTTTGATGAGAGAACGCAATGTGAGCAGGTTAGGTGTGGTTAGAGACGATGTTATATATGGAATTATCACAGCAAATATTATTGCTCAACGATGTGGAGAATATGTGGATCGATCGGTTAGGGATATCATCCGGTGGAGTGCACCGCTAGGAATCTAATTAAACATCTCATTTGCGCCTTCCTAGCCATATCAGTTTAATATTCTTCAATTTAGCATTATCATAAATTATATAAATTCTACGATGAGAGATCCGATAGTCTTCATATTGGGAAAGTTTTTATTACTTAAAAAAATTGGGATAAAAACTAAAGTGGGAAATAGTGAATCTACAGGGAAGTGAAGACATCTCTCGTAAAATCTTTCTTTTTTCTAATTACATTAATTTATTAGAAATATATGATTGAATTAAGAATGATTTTTCAGATATTTCCTTAACGCTTCCCTTACAACTTTTGAGACTAATATAGCCATCTTTTACAAATCAATTTTTTTTAAATTTTATGTATGTAACCAAACATTTATAGCACACCTCAAAAACGCAAAAAGTACAAGTAGTTTAAAAAAAATATTAAGGATTTTAAGATGGCATTTAGTAAAATAGACGGAATAAATCTTTACTATAATGATTATGGACAAAAAGGTCAAGTTCCTTTCATTTTTATTCATGGATGGATAAGCAGTAGCGAATTTTGGAGAAACCAAGTTAAAAAATTAAAAGATAAGAGACGGATAATCGTTCTCGATTTGAGAGGCCACGGGAAATCAGACAAGCCACGTGAGGAATATTCTATAAAAAAGTTTTCTGAGGACCTTGAGTCTTTTATGGACAAACTGGGAGTTACAAAAGCGATATTGGTTGGTCACTCAATGGGTGGAATGATCGCTCTTCAATTTACTCTGGATCATCAAGAAAAAGTTGAAAAACTTATATTAATAGATACTTTAGCGAAATCATCGTTTTCAATAAGAAGGAAAATGTTATTTTTTATTTCTCAAATAGCATTTTCTATTTCATATGAATCATTCATGAGATATTATCTCAAGCGAATATTTCGAAAAAATTATCCTAAGGTAATACTTGAAAAAACGTTGGAAAAAGTTCTTAAAAATCCGAAATATGTAGTGAAGTCTTGTTATTCAGCTATAAAGACATTTAATGTATCTCAAGAACTGGCTAGTATCACTGTACCTACTTGTATTATTCAGGGCAGTGAATCATTTATTCCACTTAGTCAAGCCAAGTACTTTGAAAAAAAGATTCGTAATACATATTTAGCGATAATTGAGGGGGCGGGTCATTCAACACCGAGAGAAACTCCTAAGAAGATTAATGAAGTGATTGAAAAATTTATTCAAATGGAAAATGGAAGAAGATAATCAGCTGGATATTTACCACGTTTTTTCAGAGGGTAATGAGAGTATTTTCATGAGTATACATTGTACAAGAAGCATTACGTAGGTTTATCATTTTAGAATAAATAATTTTAACTGAGTGACAATGCGGAATATTCAATCTTTGCCATATTCTTTAGTAATTTAGAGAGATTATTTCGGAATTTGTTAATCAAATTTTCTTCCCTGCACGCTATTTACTATATAACCTTAGAAAATATTGAGTGCTATTTTCAAGAATTTCATGATTTATTTTTAAAGGAGTTTAGAAATTAAGCGATGACGAATATTCAAGTTGTAGAAAGAACAGTAAGATAAAAGTAGATTAAGTAATACTGTGGAAAAAATTAGAATCATATTTTTCCGTAGCACCTAATTAAGCCGCATATAGATAGTTTCACGCGATGGATAAAATCTCTCTCGCATAGTCAATGTTTCTAAGACGTTTACGTTGATGATTTTTAACGAATTTTAGAACAATTTTGATCAAGCGAAGTTTACATTCTCCACATAAGAGGTTACCGCTCATACATTCTTCGTTTCGAAGTTTAATTACGTCTTCATCTTTTTCATAGAATTGGTATAGATAAAGATCGTAAATAGGACAGATATCTGGATTTGCACCGAATTTACGTTGTTCTTTCTCAGACGGACGACCTCCTGTAAATGCTCTAGATATTTTCTTTTCTATTATTTCAGGTGTCTCTTCGAGAGTGAAATAACTTAGAGGATTTCGTTTACTCATCTTTGGACTTCCATCCAAAGCTTTGATGAGTTTATGATAAGTCGAAGAGGGGGAGATGAATTTGTATTTTTTGCGAAACTTAAAGGCGAGATCCCGAGTAAGGCGAAGATGAGGGTCTTGATCTATTCCAACAGGTACAACAGTTGGTTTTGGTCCTCCAAACTCTTTAAGTTGGGGAAGCAAGATATCTCCTGCTTGAATTAAAGCGGATAAGTAGAGCCCCATGTGGCGTTCTCCATAGATCGCTTTCATAGTGGCTAAGGTAACACCTCTACCGAAGATGATTGCAAGATTCTTAACATGTTCTTCTTTAGATTGACGATAAATATACCCATGTTTAGGATCGAAACCTAAAGTTAAGAGATCCGTTACGTTACTCAATGCAATTTTTTCGCTTTCATCAAAAGAGAGATTGTTGTCTTCATAGGCTTCCACATCTGCAATACAGTAGAAGGCTATGCCACCTTGCTGCTGAAAGTAAATAACTTCACAAGCGGTCATTAACGTACCTAAATGAAATTCTCCTGAGGGTTTTATTCCACTCATTACTGCGAACTCTTTTTTTTCATTCATGGCTTTCAATACGTTTTCAAAGTTTCTATGTCCAAAAATTACACCTCTACGCATACTTTGTGCAGGATTTGAAATTTTTGGCAAAAATGGCTTAAATGGTTGAATCCCAAATTCTTTCCCATATAAATTTTCGTAATTCTCAATAATCGATGTCCCAAATGGATCTAGTTTAGTTCTTTTCACGTTGGAATCTGAAGACAATGCTCAATACTCCTTAAAATGAATGTAATTTTGTTAGACTAATTATTAATACTTATTATTAAGATGAAGAAATGTTGTCTCGACATATTCAATATCAGTCGAAGGCATACACTACTTTATGTGAACTGAAAAAATAAATGATGCAATATTTAAAGTTTGATCTAAAACAGTAGAGTAAAAAAAGTATTCTGAGTAATATATCTTGAGTTTAAAAAGAGCATTTTTATCCCTTGCTGATTTTTTAAAATTAAATGTTTGTTATGATATAGATAAAGTTCGCGAGGAATAGGAATTACTTATTTGATAAATTTTGTAAATGTTTAACGAGCATCGGCTCAAGAGATAGTTCAGTGAAGGGTCTCTTAACATGTTCACTTCGAAAAGAATTCGTAGTTATCAGCTCTATACTTCTCAGGAGACTCAACCGAGTTATACCTGGAGATGTCCATAGATGAGGTAAGGCAATAGTTAAGCTTCCTGGATCCTTTATTTCGGAGAGTCTATAAGCCAACTCAGTTGTTCCGCCAGACGAGGCAATATCATCGTATATTATGACGTCTTTGTTAAGTAGATCTGACTCTGGAGGTGCTATATCCACTCTCCCCGTCTCAGGGTCTCTCGATTTTGGTAGACATTCATATTCACAATCTAGGGAAATTGAAAGCTCTTTAGCCATTTTTTCTGGGCCAATTCCTGGACCGATAATAAAAGGATTCTTGAAATTTTTTGCGAAAATGTAAGAAGCAAAAAGATGTGTAACGCTTAAATCTTGCACCTTAATTGATTTAAAAAATTCTTGAATGTTGTGCTTTTTCCCATATAGATGAGAATTAACTGTTATCAGATTGTTAAAAGAGAGGTTTTCATAAATATTTGCGATTATACCCAAGGTGTTTGATTCACCTGGTAGACGTTCGCCATCTTGTCTGGCGTAGAACATATAAGGTAGAAGAAGGTCTTTTTGTTGAATTCCATATTTGGTTAAAGTATTAGCGATTAAAACAATTTTCAGAATACAGTCATTAGGATCTGGATCAAATCTGTTAGCTCTGATCACAATTAAAGCAGTTCTATCCTCAATTTTCTTTAGTTTTGAAACATCAATCCTAGTCTTGATTTCTCTATCTGGAAACTTTCTAGAAGTTATCTTTATGAAATCAGTTTGAAGACCTCTAGCGATTGCTTCTGAAAAAACACTTTCACCAATTACCACATAATTTTCCATTGAGTTTTGTAGGTAGACACTCTTTTAAAAAGATTATTTACAATTCGGAATCTATATTAAAAAAGGGTTAAATTGTGAAGTGATAAATGAAAAAATCAAACATTGACTCGATATACTGATGTTTTCAAGATGAAAAGAAAAATGGAACATGCATTGCTCTATGATGTTTAAACATTTTTTTAGGTATAGGTTTTTTCCTTTTGAAAGTTTATTAATTTTAATGAATTGTTTAGCCGAAAATTCATAAATTAGATAAGATAGAGTTTAATAAAAAGAAGCGTTTTATGTGATCTAAAAATCTATTTAACACCGAAATAAATAAAGCAGTCTAATAAGTGCATGCTATATTTCTGCAAGAGGAGTAAAAAGTGAAGTTTTCATTCATCAATGCAAGCCCAAATGATATTATTTTGGAGAAGGGAAAAAAGAGTCTATTATCCGCAACTTGGCCTCCGTTAGGCATCTTATATTTAGCTACAACTTTACAAGAAACAGGAGTGAAAGTCTCAGTTTTGGATCAACCTGCAAAAGGTTACACTATAGAAGAAACGGTTAAATGGGTTGAAAAGGAAGACCCAGATATTCTAGGATTCACAACATTTTCAAGTTCAGGTCGTACAGCTACATTGTTATGCAAAGAAGTCAAGAAGATAAAATCGAATATAATCACTGTTCTTGGCGGATATTATGCAACTTTTAATGCCGATCGTATTCTCAAGAAATATCCTTCTGTAAATATTGTTGTCCGAGGAGAAGGAGAAAATACAGTAGTTGATCTTGTAGATACTTTCGAGAAGGAAGATGATCTGAAAAAAGTTTTAGGGATCACTTTTAGAGAAGGAGATGCCATTATTTCGACCCAGGATAGACCGTTAATAAAAGATGTCGATTCTATTCCATTTCCAGATCGTAGTTTACTTGATGTAGAATATCATTCCACAATCGCAGGTGCAAAAATAGCGGATAAAAAATTTACAAGTCTCATTTTCTCTCGCGGATGTGTTCATAAATGTAAATTTTGCAGTACTCAAAAATTTTGCAATCACTTGTGGAGACCAAGATCAATCGAAAAAACTGTAGAAGAATTGCTTTATCTTACAAGTCAAGGTTATGAGCAGTTCATTTTTGTGGATGACAGTTTTACATTGAACCAAAAAAGGGTCATCCAACTTTGCAAAACAATGAGGAAAGAAAAGTTGGATGTGGAATGGTTTTGTGAGGGAAGAGTAGATAGTTGCTCGTATGAAATGTTTAAGCAATTATCTAAAGCTGGCTGCAAAGTCATCTATTTTGGTGTTGAGAGCGCTAATCAAAGGATATTAGATTATTATAATAAAAAAATTACTCCTCAACAATCGATAAATGCGATTAAAATAGCACGAAAAGCTGGTATAGATATCATAGTCAGTTCATTTATTTTAGGTGCTCCAGATGAGACTAGAGAAGAGATACTTAATACTCTTAACTTCGCTAAAAAACTGCAAATCGATTTTCCACGGTTTAACATTTTAGGAGCTGACCCTGGAACTGATATTTGGAATGAATTAAAGATGAAGGGGATTTTAAATGTGGATAAATATTGGGAAACAGGAATTAGTGTCCCAAAAATTTGTCCAACCGCTGTACCCTTCCAAGAAATTGAACAGATGGTCCGTCTATCCTTAATGGATTTTCTCAAAAGATCAAGTTTCATCTTGACACAAATAGGTAGATTACTAAAAAGCCCTTATAGGATGACCATTTTGAAGAATAACTTAAATCGAATTGGAGAGATCAAAGAAGAAATCGATGTAATAAGAAAGTTAGATTAAAAGAGTGCATATGAATAACAACATCTTATTTCACAGTGCAACATTGAATTGTTCTTTATGACGAAAAATCAATTAACAACTTTTTTGTACTGAAATTGTAGAAAGAATTTTATTTTTTGATGCGGGAGAGTATTAAGCGTTGAGCATTTACATTAACCTCGATAATTCTGCAATTATTGAATTCCTCAAGATCGCCTAGGATGTCTTTAACGATAACGTTGGCACCATCAACTTTTGCATATACTGCATCTTTGAATACAGTATTTCCTTCAAGAATCACTTTAAACTCACACATAAAATCCCCTTGAAGTTTACTTTAAGATATCATTTATTCTGGAAAGATTTAAGCAATTAAAGAAGTCTTAGATAACTTAAACTTATTCGTAAAACAAACATACCCATAGTATATTATAAAGAATAATATGATAAATAGGTCGTGTTAAGATGGGAAATAACGTGGAACAAAAGAGAACATTAGTAGGTAAAGTTGTAAGGTTGAGTGAGTTAGTAGAATATCAAGAGGGAGCTGTTGTGAGTAGGACAATAATGGATGAAGAAAAAGGAACTGTCACTCTCTTTGCTTTCGGAGAAGGCCAAGGGTTAAGTGAACATACAGCACCTTTTGATGCGTTAGTTCATATTTTGGATGGAGAAGCTGAAATTAGGATCTCAGGAAAGACGTTAAACTTACAAGACGGCGAAATGGTTATTATGCCAGCTAATGAACCACATGCTTTGAAAGCTAAAAGAAAGTTTAAGATGATCTTAGTAATGATACGGTCCTGATTGGTTTGCGCTATTTTGAATTTCATTCTTACTAGAAAGATATTGTTTAAATCGGGTATAAAATGAGACCTAGCTGAAGTGTCTTGAAGTAACATGTAAAGCGTCTTCTATGAGATTTTTCTGTGAAGATGAAGAGTCTTAGAGAGTCTCGGGGGGTCTATTCTTCTTTATGAAAGTCTTCAATTCTTCAATGGTTGTTATGTCCTTTTCAGTAGCTATTGATCTTTTAAATTTCTCAGGAATAGAGTCTCCGGCAATTTTTTTCAAGTGGTCTGTCATCCATACAACTCGACTGTATCCTCCATCACCTTGAAAAAACTTTTGTGAATGAAGGTATCCGACGGAAAAAGAAGCTACGCCATCTATGCATTGTCTACCTGCGATTTTATTAGCTAGTTTTGTCCAAGTCATACCATTCGGAGCTTCACCTTTAAAGTCTCTTGGCATTAGACCTATCCCATCTACTTCAGGAATGTGGAAAGCTATATTTTGAAAACAGCTACAAGCGGTGTGTGGAAAATCAAAAATGCTGTGAAGATAGATTCTCTTTACACGTCCTTCAGTTCTTCGTTCAGTTGAACGAT
>JAUWJG010000002.1 GCA_030607815.1 Candidatus Bathyarchaeota archaeon | reverse complement strand
AAATTGAACAGGAGATATTGCTTGAAATTTTTGATAAAGTGAAAGATTTAGATGAACTTGAAACTCCTTCGTAATTATCGTTTCCATTCCAAATCGCTATCACTCTCCAAGACCCGAAATCATTTGGTGTAAACGTGTATGTAAAAAACCCATCCGAGTCAGGGATAATTGTTCTTATGATTGTAGACGAATCAGGTTTCGTGAATGTTAATATAACTTCTTCCCCTTCGAGATAGAGATCCATATTTCCTGAAATAGTAAGATTAGATCCTACAGTTACATCAATTTCTGAAAGGGTACAGGTTACAGTGCTTGAAGCTTTCGCCACTGTTAATGTAATGTTTGGAGTTGTGACTCCTTCGTAGTTGTCGTCTCCATCCCACGTTGCCCTTATCTGCCAAGTTCCTGCGTTAAGTGTCAAAGTGTGGTTGTATGGGGATCCTGTTGTAACTATTGCTAAAGGTTCCCAATCACTTATTTCTGGTTGAGAGTACTCTAGATATACTGTTCTTCCAGACAGTTCCGCTTCCGTTGAGGTATCCGTGAGAGTTCCAGATACAAATACAGATGCTCCGTAAGTAACTGATGTTTCGGATAGTAAACAGGTCAGAGACGATTCGAGCGTCGTGTAGGAAACTTCAAGGTACGGATTGTTTCGCCAACCCTCCCTAGAGTAGAAACTTGCCGAGAAAGTATCTCCCGTATTTTGAACATACAACATCACAGAGAGTGTTTCAACGTTAGTATCTAAAGTAGTTTCAACAGGAACCGTAAGATCCCATGAAAACCACGCATCCTCGAACCCTATTTCAACTGAATCAGCAATTGGAAACTCCCAAGAAAAAGAAGGAAGGTTGTAAGAGGTTATACTGAATTCACTCCACGAGTTATCAGTACAGTAAATAGCTCCGATAGTTGGTAAGGGTGACTAAACATCCCAAACGTATAACCAAAGGTTAGCCCCAGTTATTGTGGCTTCTGCAGGGATGCTTGACAAATCAAACATGAGCCATGCATCACGATATACATCTTCAATAATTGTAAAATCCCAGAAAGAAGTATGAAGATAGTCCGATCCACCAAAATTGGTCTCTGGTTTATTAAAGTCAACATAGGAGTCAACTATGGTCTCAAGATAAATGATTCCTTCTGCACTTGCAGAGAATATGCAACTAGAAAACGATGAAATAACCAACGAGCGAAGTAAAAATATTGCAAAAGCAAAAGTTCTCTTTTTAATCATTTAAATGCAATTTTCCGATTTTCAATAACGATATGCTACATCGAATGTACAAATTAGTTTCTATTCAACCTACATATTTATGATTTATGAAATTAAAGTACTGGTTGTCTCAATTCTTTTTTTTCAGTTTTCATACCATCTAAATTGATTAGTTAATTGTGATATTTTTCATAGAAAGTTAGTTTGTTAATTCAAGAAAACGACTAAGATCTAATGAGTCATAATTTATGAATAATGTACACTCTAACAATAAAAATAATATAATTTCTTAAAGTTTTTTTAAGTTAAAACTTTTTAAACCGTAGAGTTGGTTATTTCATGATTATGGAAGTAATAGAAGCAATACAAACCAGAAGAAGCATTCGAAGATTTAAACCTGAGCCATTACAAGAAGAGCACTTGAAAAAAATACTCGAAGCGGCTCAACAAGCGCCAAGCGCGGGTAATAAGCAACCATGGCATTTCATCGTCGTTAGGGACCCTGATACAAAGGCTAGATTGGGAGAAATCGCTCGAAACCAGACTTGGATATCTAATGCTGGCGTTATAATAGTCGCATTGGCTATGGATAAAAAATCACCTCTAGTATACGAGAAATGGGCTGAAAGGGATGTGATGATAGCAGTTGAGCATATGGTGTTATCTGCTTGGAGCATGGGATATGGAACTTGTTGGATTGGAGCATTCACCGAGGAAGATATTAAAGATCTGTTAGATATACCACAAGAGATGACGGTCATAAACCTGTTACCTATTGGAGTACCTGACGTAAACCCTGAAAAGAGATCCAGAAAGCCATTTGAAGAAATATTCCATTATGAGAGGTATACTACAATCACCTAAACATATACCTTTTACATCTTTTTATTTTGGGCAGAAAAGCATAGTCATATAAACGGGATAACGTTTAGTAACGAAATAGCGTTATTATAAATGAATTTAATCTACGGATTAATAGAATAATCTTTCTCACCTTCAGACACTAAAAAGTAACCATACTTTCCCATCAAACAAAGGACATTCTACATGTGATGAATTATCTAGACAACAGGAGCATAAAAAAAACGCTGAGTTACATCTAACTCGAAGAGGCTATATTCAAAGAGGAAGATGACGCATTCATCTGTAAAGTTGCTAAAACAGTTTAAAAGGTTAAAATACTGATAGAGATTGGATTTGATAACGTCTGTGAATTGAACGATATTAAACTATTCAGGAAACGACAAAGGGGGATAGGTGTATCCTAAAGTGGGGTAGGTAGAATTTGAAGCCGCTCCACTGTGGAGACATCACCCGTTGATCCCCCGCAAACCCCCTCGTTTTTATCATCAAACCTATTGAGTGAACAAGCATTATACAATTTAAGTTATTGATCCTTAACTAATTTAGGATGAACTATGAACAAGACTGTGTGTGCATCTCAAAGCAGAATTCTCTGGACATCTTGACATGCATTGTAAATGTTTTCAAATAACTCTTCTACACAATTTTCCTTCACACTTGAATATGCTATGCGTAATAGATTATTAATGGCGATAACACCAGTATTATATTTGCTTAACAGTATTTGTCTTACTTTCTCAGTATCTAACCGGGGAGCTAACTCTATACACATGAAATATCCAGAATTGTAAGGTAATGCTTTAAAAGGTGCAGAAGGCTCGGTAAATCTCTCGTTCTTTAAGACTTCTCTTACGCTATTAAACCGAGCTTTCAAGATTTTATACTTTTCGTTTCTCTGATTTGTCAACGTTGGTGATTTAAGACCATAATAGATCAGGCTCTGAGACAGATGTGAAGCATTGGATATACACCCTCTTATTACCCCTGCTGTTTTCGACTCCAACGCGTTACAAGCTGCTTCACTTATACCCTTTGATCCATAAGTTAAAAATCCCACCCTTAAACCCCACGCATAGTATTCTTTGGTAGCACCATCCACTTTGATAGCTAAAACATTTTCATCTAAGTCAGCTAGGAGCGAGAACAAAGATTCTTGGAAAACATCATCTTCATAGATAAGCCCAAAATAAGCATCATCAATAATCACACAAAGTTCATTTCCATCAATAGCACTGTTTTTTAGGACATCCACAATTCTTCTAACTTCCTCGTTTGTCGGAGTATATCCCGTGGGATTATTTGGAAAATTTAACAGAACAATTTTTTTATTATTCCCTTCGAATATTTTTTCGGCAAAGCTGTCTATGTCAAATCCATTGCCTGCAAACAGATTGAAGGTTTTGAGCTTTGCGTCAAAACCTTTTTCAAAAATTAATCGGTAGTTACCCCAGAATTTATCAGGTAAGATTAACTCATCTCCTGGGTTTACAAAAAGATATCCGACTTGGTTAAGACCGTTGGTGACTCCGTTCGTAACTATAGGAAGACTCATTTTCCCTTTCAAGGAAGGATTTTTCTTTTGTATTTCACGTTTCCAAGATTCTCTCAACTCTCCTTTACCATAACTTGATGCATATAGAAACACGTCTTTTGGATCTAGAAGAATTTTTTCGGCTATCGATGGAATCCTCATGGGTGTTCCATCGTCTTCAAGTGCTACTCCTATGGTCGCATTAATTTTGCTTGCCCGCGCTTCGGCTGCTTGTGACAGGATGCCCTTTCGAGGAAAATATATTTCTTTTCCTTTTACTGAGAGAAGATGAAAAATAGTGGAGTTGTTCTCTTGAATGATCTCGTTCAATTCTTCTGCTTGTGCCGTTATTACCATTAAATCACCAGATATTTTCCTAAACAATGTCTTAATTAAGAATATGCATCTAACTGTAGCGCGCGTCTAAAAAAAAGTAATCGGTAAATGAAAGATCTTAATTCTCAGAATGCTTCCAATTTTTCTATTAACACTTTTCCTAAAAGGGTTATTAACATGATTTTACAATATGAGAGCTACTATAGGGATTTGAACTCTGTTGATGACAGAAGACTCTCTTCCTCAACCCTCTCTCTTAGTATATCTTTGGATCAAATTGATGACGAATTAAGAAGATTCAAAGATTTCTGCGGGATCAATAAGAATATTGTGGAATATGTAACCTATAGACATGTGTAAAATATTCGGAAACTTCTCCAAACCTACAATGAACAGATAACTATTGATAACATTCGAGTATATCTACACTACATCTGAGAACATTATGCTCTTTAAGAAAAGAGTCTGGTGGGGTTCAGCGTAGGTGCGGAGGGTGGAACTTGAACCTCACCCCTGCTGAAGACATCTCCAATAAACTCCACTCCCATTTTTTTTAAAAATAATTGTAAATTTAAGACATTATTATATTTCTAAAATGTAAGTGATGGGTATCCTAAATGTCCCTAAGGTCTAGTAAAAACATTCTTTTTTTTGGTTTGGGTTTGGGAATTAAATTTTAGTCCTACGCTCTATCATTTTATCATGTATATGACAAAATAGACAAAAGAGCAAAATGGAAATATTCTTGAGTTTACTTACATCAAGGTTAAGTTTAGATCACGCTTTGTGTGAAATATACAATTCCGAAGAATAGAGCCATGAACATGATGAATACAATTCCAAGAAAAAGCATTAATTCTTTTCCATATCTTCCAAACTTAAGAGCTAAAATAGTATTTAGTATAGGAAAAACTGCTCCGATACCTGCGATTATAAAGAGTTCAGATTTGTGTCCCCAACGATTCGGATTCCAGTTAATATCGAAATTAACAGGAATTATTTCAGGTAACGATGGATAAATCCACACTAAATATGCTAGAAAGACTACAAAAGCAGAAGCGACAGCTAAAACTTGAGCATAAACCATTTTTCTTGAGTTATCAAACTTTTCAACTTCACTTAGACTCGATACTCCAAATTTACTTTTCCAAGCATTTATCTCATCGGAAAATAATTTAGGATCCTCAGGAGAGATAACTATTTTTTTTCCATCTACCAAGTTTATTAAGACAAAGTCTCCCTTGACCTTGGTCGAATAAACCCAGACATTTCCAACATCTTTGGTTTTGTATAGTCCCCAATGAAGACCAGGCCAACTTGCTCCAAAAAGACGAAGCAGAAGAGTCGTATTAGAAAGCTGCACCTTACTAATTGAAGCATAAGGTATAATACGCTTTGATAAACCAAAGTTAACCGTAAAGTCATTCTCATCCAGTGTGTAACTCATTTTTTTACCCGAGAAAGTAAGAGAAAGTATTAGTCCATCAACCAGAATGAAGATAACACCTAAGATAATAAGTAAAAACGTAGGTCCTTGAGAACCTAAAACGAAGAATAACAGTAAAGGGATATTGACTATCGCTACTAAGACTAATCCCCAAACTAATGTATTCTTATTCTGACTCGGTTTAAACATCTTTTCCAAATTGTTCCTCTTCTAATTATATACGGCCATATCCACATAAAATAAATTCATAACAGAGATTAACGATTGCAAATATGTACAGAGTCCGAGTCGAATTGAAGACAATTCATTCGTGCTGAGTGTGCTAATAAGTTTTTATTATGTTTATGTTAAATGTATCTTTCCGCAACTGGAACAGATATATTTTCCAAATTCAGGTAAGTTAAATTTGTGTCCACATATGCAAATCTCACGTTTACGGTGAGTAATAACTACGCTAATTATTATGAGAATATGTGCAGCAACAAACAATGCTATGATTAGTGAGACTCCTGTATTCATGGTTTAATACTCCTTTATGCTGAATTGAATTATTATCAGCCCACACCACTATTAACGGTATAAATATTTATACCGATATAAAAAGTTTTATCGGTAATAATATTTACATTAGTTAAAAATTACTTGTTTGGTTACCCCTGCATATTTAAATCGGTTTGCTTAACCATTAAAAAATAATATTAGAACAAGTAGTTTTAAAGAAATTGATATGCGGCTGAAAAGAGAAATCGAGAACTCATAGCTGGATGTAGTCTAAAAATCGTATTATTTATTCAGTTACTCAAGGAAACAGGTGCAAAATGTGGGGAAACATGGCGTCTAGAGTGGATTGACATAGACACTAAACATAATATATTAACAATAAATTTACCTGAAAAGAAAAGCAAACCAAGACAGTTCATAATCAGAGGAAAACTAACATCTATGATGAATATGTTACCTAAAACCTCACAGAAGATTTTTCGGTAATGGAAGATTAATGTATTTCAGAAAGAATTTTATTAAATAAAGAAAACGACACGTATATAAACTCCAAAATCTACGGATCAATAGAATAACCTTTCATACTCTCAGACATTTCTACGGAAGCATGAAATATCACAAGATAAAGGACATCCTTCATGTGAAGGAAGGATTTGGACACAGAAACATTAACTCAACACTGATCTACATGCATCTAGTGACTTTTGAAGGCGACGAATATCATATTGCTACTGCAAAAACTATTAAGGAAGATGAAGAATTACTAAGTGCAGGTTTCGAATATGTCACAGAAAGAGAAGGAATCAAAATCTACAGAAAAAGAAAATAGGCTTGAAGTCATAGGAAAGGAAGGCAACGACTTCATCGTTAAGCATCACCCGAGTGGAAACATTTGCCGTATAGAGGACACATATGCTGAAATGTTTCCAATGTGGGTTGGAAGAGTTCTTGTTACAGCTGCGACAGAGTATTGGGCGTTAACATCTGCAACTGCAGCTACAGGTTTTGCTGTATCGATAATCATGTCTCCAGCAGAAGCGGGTATTGAAAAAATTGTGAAAAAAAATGAGACACCGGATGGTAGACCGGGGGTAATCTTTCAGATCTATCATACGTTCGGTCATGGAGTGAAATCTCAAATGCTCTCGAGGATTAGTCAATGCGTAATGACTTGTCCTACAACCGCAGCTTTTGACGCTATGTCTGATCAATCAGTAAAGAAGCTTAAAATAGGAAAAAGCATCAGCTTTTTTGGTGACGGATTTCAGAAGAAAGATATCTTATTTGAGAGGAATGTATGGAGAATTCCTGTGATGGAAGGTGAATTTATTGTTGAATCGAGGTTTGGTGTCAAGAGAGGAGTCGCTGGAGGAAACTTTTTAATTCTTGCTGAAAATATCGATTCCGGATTAGCCGCTGCTCAAGCTGCAGTGAACGCGATTCAAAAAGTTGATAATGTAGTTTTGACCTTTCCCGGAGGTGTTTGTAGGTCAGGTTCGAAGATTGGATCTATGAAATATAAACTTAGAGCTTCAACTAATCACTCCTTATGTCCAACATTAAAAAATATTACAGAAGATACTGTCATCCCTAATAATGTTAATAGTGTATTTGAACTTGTGATAAATGGTTTAGATTTGCAGAGTGTTCAGCGAGCTGTTGCTGAAGGCATTATATCTGCAGTAAGTATTCCTGGCGTAGTAAAGATTACAGCTGCAAACTATGGGGGAAAACTAGGGCGATATAAAGCAGTTCTCAAGGAAAATCTAAATCTTTAATTATCTATTTTTAGTAACCAAAATCGAATCCTTCGTTAAAGGGAATATTTGTTAACTTTTTTTTTAGATTCTTAGAGTAATTATTTCTAAAAAAGAATTCAATTATTTTTTTGTAAAACTCTTAACATTTTCGAAAAAAAGAGAGTACACACTTAAAACCGTAAAAATTGAGAAAGAATTAATCAATTTGATTACTCTTTTCAACATTTCAATTTTCTAACCAAGCATTAGAAAAATATTATTTTAAAGAAACTTTATTAAACTAGGGTATCCGTTAACAGAATCCTATTTTTATATGGAAATAATTGTTATAGAAACTTTTTGAAAAAATTAAATTGTTTCATTAATTTCTTTCAATATAGCTAATGCTTTTGGAATTTCGTGAGGATGTAACTGAGTAAACTGGCATTTAGGGCATCGCCATCCGCGCACTACATAACCTTTATTTCGAAGAATTATTGCAGGTCGCGTTAGTGTATTACAAAAAAGACACTCAGGAGTCATCAAATGTTTTCTGTATGTTCGCCAATCTCGAAGAGTCAAAGCTTATCTATACTTTAAAAGTTTAAAGAACCATTTAACTATTCACCGAAAAACTCATTAAGAATTAAAAAGAGGCACATGATTTTTCATTAAAAAAAAAGTGGGATGAAGGGAATACTATTTAGATAAACGGGCATAAAGTAACACAATTGTGACAGCCACTGCACCGCCTGCGATACCTGAAATGAACAATGGTGAACGGATCATTGTCAATATAGGTGAAGTTGTTACGGGATTTAATAGAAAATCAAATGCAACGTAAGCGAATGATCCAGCTATGAAGCCCAATGTGACAAAGGAAAGAAGTAGTTTTATCCCTCCAGAGTTCATACAATATCACCATTTAAAATCTGTGAGAGACTCCTCTCTCACTGCCTGTTGTGGGTAGCTCTGGAAAACCGTCACGTATTTTCTGTTCAGCAACTGTTGTGGCTTCAAGAAGAATTTTCTCTGCTTCATCACCAGATGCCATTGTATTCCAACTTGATCCTGTGGCTTCACCTGCTTCTAAAACTAAGCTATCAAGGGATTGATTAATGAATCCTAATTGCATTGATACTTCAGGAATTATTCCTTGCAGTCGTCCCTTTAGTGCGCGAATTGTTTCGGCTGCAGGCATTATCTCTGCTGCTATATCACCAAAATCAGAAACTGTTTCTAATCTAAGTACGACTTGTTCTACGGCTAATTGTGCACCGGTTAGGGTTTTAGCAATAATTCGTATTTGAGCACTTTCATTTGCATACATGATAGCGATTGTTTGATCTTTGGCTCGCTGTGCTTCAACGCATTTATTAAAAAGCTTCTTATATTTTTGTTCACTTCTTAAGCTTGAATCTTCTAATTTTCTCTGTACTAGTTTGAGCCTAAAAACTGTTTTGTTTATCCGCTCTTTAAGTGGTACTGAATTAATTGTATCTTTTATTCGTGTAGATAACGATGGTTTAGATTGTCTAGCCCAATCAGCAACGAATTTATTTTTCAAATTATCTCCTCATCTGTTTTATATGTATTTTCGTTAACTGAAACATTTAGAGTTTAAACATAATTATTGTTAAAAATTGAAAAGAAAGATGCTAAATTTATAAAAATATAGAAAATGTTTTCAGTTAATAAATGAAAAAGTATTACACAGAAATATTCCACATAAATAAGTGACATGAATACAAGTTTAAAAACGATAATCAGGAAAGATCATTTAGATAAACTAAAAAGCGTAAATCTAATTAGTTACGAATAAACATCGACTTAACTCAGAATCAACTTGCTCCGGTAGCATAGACGGGTTATTGCGACGGCTTGGTATTGCTTCCAAAGAGTCGTAGGTCGCGGGTTCAAATCCCGCCCGGAGCTCCAAATATTTTTAAAAAATAAAATTCTTGAATTAACTCTATAACGATTTCAAAGAGAATATGTCTACGGTCTACCATGAGAGGAAGATTGCCTGAAAACTTGATTCTTGATGAAATGATGAAGATATCAAAGATTTTTATAGGCAGCTATCACTGCATCAACTTTCTCAATCACATCTGTCACATAAGAGCTATACGGTTCAAAATCGTTTTTAATACTTTTAATCTTTTCAAGAGATTTAGTAATATTTGCTTTTGATGGATCCTCTAAAAGTTTTTTTGCTTCACCTAAACCTTTAAGACTTTTAGAAACAAGACCACCAACCATTGCATCATAGCTTAAATACCCATTCGCTATTTTTTCAAGATCTCCAATTTTATCTACAACATTCTTGACAGAAACCATATTATTAACTACCTCTACTTCGAAATCATGTGTATATGATATAATTAAGATACATCACAAAAATAAATAGTTATACATGACTTATGAAGGTACAACATATATCTGGATAGTGCAACTGAAATGACATATTTAAAACTCTTTTTTATTGTGATTCCTTCAAGATTCTTATTTATAAAAAAATAATCCTTAATTTTACAGAGGTACAAATACATTTTTATCAATAGAAATTTGTTTTACATTCACAATTCATCTAAGAAATAATGCATAAAATGAATAACAAAAAGGCGATTATATCTTTCTCGAGATTATTATTAGTTTATCTTAAATTAATCATTCTTAAACCTAAATAGTAAATATAGTTAACGGAAAATATCCAAAGTGCTGAGGAAAAGAAAAATGGCTAGTATCAACGGTTATGAAATAGTATTACTAGTCACCTCAATAGCAACTGCATTAACAATCTACTTAACAACACGAAAGAGAAGAATTGAAAAAAAATCTGAAAAAGTATTAGATACAGAAACGATTGAAAGAGAAGCATTATCACTTTTACCCGTAAAAAATGAAAAAAACATCAAAATCTTAAATCTTGAGAAAGAAATTCAAAACTTTGTGGAAACTCGTTTACTTGAAGCTGAAACTAAAGGAAAGATATCACACGTAGATAGAATGCGACTGGTAAAGAAATATAACCTTGAGATACAACATCTTGATCAGAAAGTAAGTAACCGAGCGATAATTTTTAAAAAACAAGAGTATGAGCCCACTCAAGAACTTGAAAATATTTTTCAAAAAAAATTTAATGAAATAAATGATACAGTCAATAATATTAAGAATCATCTTGAGAATCTTCCGAAAGAAGAAATAAAAGAATCTGTTAAATTACCCATGGATGTTCTTCATGTACAACAAAAAGGACAAACTATTAAGAAAAAGGCAATGGATAAGAAAAAGAAACGTCAAAAAAGTAAATCAGAAGAGAGGATAGAGAATATTCAGGATGAAGTTTTAAAAATAATTGCACAAATAGAACAAATTGAAATGGAAGGATAAAGTGAAAAAGATGAATGAGAAAGAAGATGTAAAGAGAAAAGTAGCAATAGAGTCTGTCAAACTTGTTAAAGATGGACAAATTGTTGGTTTAGGGACAGGATCAACAGCTAAATACATGATAGATGAATTGGGGAGAAGAGTTCGTGAAGAAGGATTACAAATATTGGGGGTTCCAACGTCCCTATGGACCTCAAAGAGAGCGAAGAAGAATAAGATACAGTTAACTACTCTGGATGAACACCCAAAATTAGACATTGCTATTGATGGTGCAGATCAAGTTGATCCTGAACTGAACCTCATTAAGGGTCTAGGTGGAGCGTTCACTAGGGAAAAAATTATTGATACTGCTGCTGAAAAGTTAGTTATTATTATCGATGAGAGTAAACTCGTAGAGAAGTTAGGAGTAAATCAAGTGGTTCCTATAGAAATAATTCCTATAGCTCTCGCTCCAGTTATAGAAAAAATAAGAAAATTGGGTGGAAAACCAAAAGTAAGATCTATAAAAGATAACGGAGACCTCTTCATTACGGATAATGGAAATTACATCGTAGATGCTGCCTTCGGCGTAATAACTAATGGTAAAATACTTGAAACTAAAATTAATATGATTCCAGGAGTTGTAGAAAATGGTCTTTTTATAGACGTTACTACAACGGTCTTTGTAGGATATAATAATAAGATAGATCGAATTGAAAAGAAGAATATAGTTATGGAGCAAATATAGAAATGTTGAGTGAAAATTTCTTTACAGTTAAAGTTACAGCAATTAATCCACACTACGATTACCAAGGAAATGAATATGTTCGTATTGAGTTTGGGTATCGTCCACCAAAAATACCAACGATGGTACCCACAAGTATTCCTAAGGAAGTTTCTGAAGCACTTGAAGCAAGCAGAAACATGGTACAAGTAATGATACCTCCTCAAGTGAGAGCTCAAATGCGAAAATATACTAATCGATTAACACTATATCTAACGATTAATGAATGGGAGAATCTCCAACAGAAGCATACCGTTGGAGATGAATTCAAAGTAATCTTGAAGATTAATGGAAGTATAGATTTGGTAAAAAAGTAACTAATGAACTATTTTTCTTCTTCCGAAAGGTGAATCAGTCTTTGCTAATTCAATAAGACGTTGAACGCCATCAATCTCAGTAATTATACCCGTTACAACTTTAGGAACAAGTACTTTCCAGTTCTCATCAGCAAGCATCCTTCGTCTAACTTCAGTACCTGAATAGATTTTCCTTTGGAAAAATTCAATATTATGCACTAATACTTTTGCTTCTTGAAATAAGCGTCTTGTTAGTGGATCATTTGAAAAAACCACTTCAAATGGTGGTGTATACGATAAAATCTGAGCAACCCAGATTGAATGCATTGTTGCATCTGGAATTGGTAAAATTAGATATTTATTTGGATGTACTTTGGCTTCATCGAGAGCTGATTTCATCATACAAATCCTTTCACCTGTTGTAAAGGGATTATCTAATTCATGGCTTAGTTGAGAACTGCCAATAATAATTATCAACTCTTCTACTTTCATCAACAAGCTCTTAATGGCTTTAATGTGTCCTTTATGAGTAGGTTGAAATCTACCAATGAATAAACCTCGCTTTCTTTGTTTCAAGTCTAATTACCAACATAAATACAATATATACTCAAAAGTAATTGGTTAATATCTTAAATCATTTTCACATTAATAAATTATGATTAATGAAAATTAATAATGACTAAAGTAGGAAGGAATTTGTTCAAAATTTACTTGAGATTACATAGTCTAAAGTTAACTCTTCGGATAAAAATATCCACATCAAAAAGCTGTGTCTAATATGAACTACCCGACATATCTTTTAGCGCGTCGTAAAGTACAAAGTAATATGTTTCAAAGTTACTGAATGGCTTCTCCATCGAGATAAATGTTATAATGAAAAAATAGGTATCTGAAAGTACTAAAAGTGCTCCGGCCGGGATTTGAACCCGGGTCACCGACTCTCTTCGCAAATGCACGAAAGGCCAGCATACTTGACCGTTATAGGAATAACCTGTCTATACTACCGGAGCTTATTTCAGAAAGAAAAATAGATCATATACTAAAGTCTTTCGCATAATAGCATTAATATTAAAAATTTTTAGGTAAAGTTTATCACTTTTTATATATTTAAAAAAATATTTTTTTAAATAAAAAAGAGTGTACGTAACTGGATACAGATTATAATTTCTTTAATAAGTCTTTAAGCGAAAAATCAATTGAAGGATATATCAATATTAGAAAAGATTCAAATAGTAAATGCTTAGAATTCAATAGTACATGGAGAGAATGTAATGGGATTAATAGATGTAGCAGGATTAATTACAAATGACCCAAAAACCAAGCAGAAAATAATCAATCTACTCACAATCATAGGACGGAGAAAGATGACTTTCAATCAACTCCTAGATGAATCAGGATATAAACAGAGGTATCTACGGTTTCTAATAACTAAACTACGATCTGTTCATTTAATGATGGGAGAATATCAGAAAAGTAATACAAGAAACGAATATTGGTATTACCTAACTCATGAAGGTTTCTCAACGTTCCTTAAGACAAAATATTCAGACGCAATATACACTTTGGTTAAGAGAAGAAAAACCGCGTAATTCTTAAGATGTTTCAAGTTTAAGCTTCAATCTTTTTCTTTTATGGAATAAGTAATCAATAATAGTTATAATGAAGCCGAGTAAAGCTACAAAACCAACAATACCAACGATGTCCATATTCCTTATTCTTCAAATAGTACTTTTAGTAATTGAATAAATATTAGCGAAAAAACCATTTAGATTTTTATTTAAAAATTTGTCTAAATGAATGTACATTAGAAAATATATTAACAAAATAAATGTGAAACAATTTCTGTTAGATCAACATTGATACCCCTAGACATATATCTCTACAGAATATTTACAGAAGTAACTCTTTAAATCATTATAATGGGCCCGGGGCGATTTGAACGCCCGGCCAACAGGTCTCTCATACTTTTAAGAGTACTATGAGCCTGTCGCTCTAACCAAACTGAGCTTCCCGGGAAAACATGTTTCCTTACGGGCCCTCGAGCCCACATTCTAATTTTCTGTACTCCTATTAAACTCTAACGGAGGTTAAGGAAATATTTGGCGCCGGCGGATTCGTCGAATGAGAGGTTTTTCCTCAACACTCTCGGACTCGAACCGTCGACCTGCGAGTTAACAGCTTTAACCTAGTGAAGATTTACCTTCACAAGTCCGCTACTCTACCGAACTAAGCTACGCCGGCGCATGTATTAAGGTTAAAAACGATCGCAATATATATTTTTCGTTAATTAAAGTCTATTCAATTTTTCCGGAAGATACTTCTTAACTACATAATCAAGGCCATATCTCGAAAATGCTTCTAGCTCACACTTCCGCTTGTTTTGAAGAAAATGAGTGATCTGGGTTTTCCAAGGCTTCGCTATATATCGAGGATCTTTCCGCATATCACGAAGTCGTTTTATATCTATGACTTTGAGTTTAGTACTTGGAAGTTTGTACTTTTGTATGTCAGAACTGTAAAGTCCCATCCATTTTGCTTCAGGTGTTGCAAGTTCCTTTAAATGAGCTGCATTTGCACTACCACAGATGATCGTTATTGCTATTGCCATACCCCAAGGGTCACCATCACAGAAAATATAAACAGGTAACCCTAATTCTTTATTGAGCCTCCGAATAATACGCCTCGTAGATCTTGGAGGTTGTCCTGCTGTATGAATAAGTATAGCTTTAAACTTCTTAAACGCCTTCTCTTCAATTAACCTAGTGAACATGGCTCCTTTTTCAATAACGATGATCTTATTAGCTTTCGTTGATTTGAAATCTGAAGTAGTTAAAGCAGGACCTATAGCCAACCCATCAGGATGTGTAGTAAGATTAAGACTATTACCTTCATAACCTGGAACTGTGTATTCTATTGTCAAATCTCCAAAGATTTGACTTCTTTCCTCAGGAAAAATATTAAAATCTTCACGGGCAAATCCTAAAACAGTTTCTAAATCAGTGATAATATTGTCTGATTCTTGTTGATTTTTGAAGGGAACATCGAATGCTTGAGCTGAGTAAAAAATATCTCTTAGCGTGCTCGTTTTTCCTTGTTTATTGAGAGTATATGCAAAGGAAGCGGTCCATACAAGTTGAGTAACAGGTCTGATGTGACGTATATTCCGTGAACTCCTCTTGACATGTTTCTTTCCAAGGATATATTGTTTTAGTCTATCATCATATAAGATGTTCGAGGTCGAACGACTGGGCATTTCTATCCAAGGAAATTCACCTTTATTCAATTGGTTATATAAAACGCCACCGAAACTTCTAAGTTTTTTTAAGGTCATCTCTTTCCTTTTCTTCATTGATTGACGCTTAATCCTCTTTTTCTTACTAGATTGACGCTTAATCCTCTTTTTCTTACTAGATTGACGCTTAATCCTCTTTTTTGCCATATCTTCTTATACTCCTCAATAAGGGTTCAATATCTGGTATTTTTTTCTTACCAGCTAATTCTGTTGAGAATTTAGCAACTTTAGGTAAATATCTCGCGAAGAGGTCTATCCGTTTTCTTTCATGCTCGATTCTATTTTTTCTTGAAAGAAAAATGCGCATGTATCGAGCAACAGTTTTAATAGCAGCCTTAATCTCTCTTTCAATCTCCGGACGATCTGCAATGAACTCTTTACCCACCGTCATGTAGGGAACTTTTGTTGAACAGATGTGGGAGATAATTGCGATCGGTAAATTTGGGGCAATCTTGTAATATCTCCAGTTTATGCCTTCGTTTATGACTTTTCTGGAAATATCACTGGCCTCATCATATATAAGAGGTATTTTATTAGCAAATCTGTAAAGAATAATTCCTGAAGATGCCGGTATATCTCCACCATAAGCAATACCTACTTCAACAATAAATGGGAAACCTGAGTAAGCAGAAGGTTTCCTTTGCTCAACATGGATGAATTCTGGGTTTAATTCTTTCTTTATACCTGCTCCGAGTAGATCTTTTCCTAATGGTGAAAGGCATGAAGCATCCGGAGGTAAAAAATCGCCGTAAGTCTTCATCATCTGTACTATATGAACGATTTCGCTTGAATTTAATTTATGAGGATTCGTTTTTTTCTTAATTTTTGCATATGTCAGAAAGCGTTGAGCAGTTTTCTTGCCAATCCGGTGAAAATGAGTCGACATAAAAGTGAGCATGTCAGTACATTTTGATGCACTGATAATTCGCCTAATTAATTCAACATCACATCCATAAGGATGGGGGAGCGTTTCTTTAGGAGGTTCTGGCATAACAAATGTTACGCGTTCAAACTTGTAGAGGCGACCTGAAGGGTCGATAAATGTGATTTCAGCATAAGGATTCACTAGTGCAGTTTGCCTTAAATATTCTAGAACTCTGGGCATAGCTCTGACGTAGTTACCGTCTAACAAAAAATCAACGATAGTACCATGCCAAGCTATTTTGTTTTTATGAACTTTTTTATTCAAGACTTCAGGTTTATTCTTCAAGATGTCTATTCTAATCAAGAACTCGTAACTCTTTCCATTACCTACACTTGAGATTATGGTAGCGGGGGTGTTGGTCGTTATTTGTCCATAAAGAATTGCCATTTTTCCCCCTAGACCAAATGTTCCACGGACTTGTCTTAATCGGTATTTAGATCCAAACAGTATCTGGCCAAAAGAAGAGGGGATATGCTCAGGTGGGATTCCGCTTCCGTTATCCATTATTCGGATTCTATAAGTATATGAGTCCTTGACATCTTCAGTGTCTCCCTCTAAGGAGAGTCTTATGTGAATATTTGGAAGGATTTTATATAGTTCACATGCATCTAAAGAATTTTCTAAGAGTTCTCTGATCGCTGAATATAAAGAGCGTGTAGGATTACTAAAGCCTGCCAAATCTCTGTTACGATAGAAAAAGTCAGCAGGACTTATTTCTCGATATTCCTCATTATTGGAAACTTTGCCTTTACCGCGAGTAGTTTTTGTACTCATTTCTTTTTTCTCCAACTGCGCTTTCTCAAATACTTGTTGACTTCTTCTACAGTTAAGGCATATTCTATATGATCACAACTAGTTTTTCTACAGTTGTCACAGTATATGGTTTCATCTTGACGAAAAAAGAGTTTGCATTGACTTCCAAGCCTATTATCAATAAGAGTAGCTTGATCGTCACGAATATGTATGAACTCAAAGTGAGGTAATGGTTCAATAATTAGATGATTATCTTCAATGCGAATTTTTACATTTCGCGGTAATAAAGGAAAACCACTATCCTTCGTAATATCAGCAGGTACGTAGATGATACCTGTATTTGCTTTTCCGTCTAGTTTGAAAGTTCCTTTCTTCTCACTAACCAATATTATCAAACACAAAGTATACTTCGCAGTATTTAACTTTGTATTTAACATAGTATTTTATTTAGGATAATACTGAATAAAATACACAGTAACACGTTTTATTTCACCTGATTTGTAAGAAATCCCATCTAGTGCACCATAGATATACTAGTAAATTGTACAAACAATAACAAAAAATTTGAACGTGTCAAATATTTAGATGAATATTACATTTTACGAACATTATTTTAAACATTTGAATATAATAGCTATCAAAAGGCTTTTGAAGTACATAGAAGAATAAGAAAGTTTTTGTATAAAAGAGAACTCTTAAAGATTTTCAGTGTTTACAATAGCAATATCCTTACTTGACTTAATTAAGGGTATTCTCGTGATCACAGGATCATATAAACACGTAGTAAAACTTATGAAAAAATTAACAATAAAACAACTATAAAGAAAATTCCACACACTATATAAAAGAGGGTGGGTTCGACTCCGAAAATATTATCCTTCACCTCAAAGGCGAAACTACCAGAGTTAACCAGTTT
The DNA here is from genome assembly GCA_030607815.1 of Candidatus Bathyarchaeota archaeon. GTDB lineage: Archaea > Thermoproteota > Bathyarchaeia > RBG-16-48-13 > JAUWWH01. The sequence goes on along the minus strand of JAUWJG010000002.1, from coordinate 8,688 downwards.
ATCATCCACCCCCAAGATTTGAATGAAGAAATCAACGTCAGACCCTTCCTCTTGTCCAGGAATATTTCCCTCATAAATAGAAAAACTGTTAGGAATCATTGTAACAATCTGCTGTTTGCCTCCATTTACTGAATAAATTATGTAAACATTGTTTATCTGCGATGTGAAAACTTGAACTTTAACATTAACTTGAACTGCTTCCATTGGAGAAGGCTTTAAAGGATAATAGGAAACATCCTCAAAGAGAAAAACAGTATCATTCACTTTCGTGATAGGATAAGCTATAAAGTCACCATCATTGAAGGAAGGAGGTGTCCAACCCACCAGATTTTGATTCCCCGTAGCTTCCACCCAAATCCAACCGTATCCTCTTCCATCTTGAATATCCCAATAAATATTAGCGTTTGGATAATCAGGAAACCAGATTAGTAAAGCAACATGACCTGGAGCGTCCACGAGGGCGATATCAAAACCAGCGCCATAATACAATGTCGCACAGAAAAAAGCAACATCTTCACAATCAGCGATAACAACACCGGTATTGTCAATAGCATTCTGAACCATGTGCGCCATTTCATCACCATTCCAAGCCCATTCAACTTGAGCTTTCTCATCCATAAACACATTTTCCGCATCATATCCGTAAATTGTCCATTGTTGAACAAAGCGCAGAATGGTTTGAGCAAGCTCCACTTGATTAGAATACCGTTGTTTAAATTCAAAGCCCCAACTGTAGGCAAGATCAGAATTAGTACCGATTGTTTCATAGAACATGCTAGGTAAATAACCAAATTCACCAGAATACAAGTTCCTATTTATCTCCCATTCATCATACCAGTAACTTCCAGATTTAGTAAAAGTCGGAGGGTAACTTCCACCACTAGGATAAGCATAACTCTCTACGATCATAGAACTTGTAAATGAGACAAGACATAAGAGAAAGATCTGATAATATTTTTTCATAATTTGACCTTCAGAAGGGCATAGTTAAGACTGCGTGGATTATTAAACCAAGGAAGATTTCATATGAGAATAGAAAAATTCCGATAGCTTCAGGGGATTGGTTTATGTCATCTAGGTCGATTTGAAATGGAGAGACCTTTGCAAATACATAATAGAAGAGCATTCCGAAGAAGAGACTAATGAATATGCTTAAGATAACTAAAAATAAGCGTTGAAGGTTAATAAAATCGCCCAACATTGGGGATTGTCCAAGGAAAATTGGACTTATAGCTGAACCATGAACTATGAGCGCGGTAAATATGATAAAACCACCGACAAAGAGAGCGGTTGGAATAGGTTTACCCTTGATAGTCTTGAATTCTTTAATATCTAAAGTGATTAAGTCAAGAATTTTTAAACCTAGAAAACCTATAAAAAAACAGATTATACTGGATACAAATGTTCTAAGCAGCCAAAGAAGCATACTAATTAGAGTGGGGTTTGAAAAGGCCATTATTAAATACAATTCCTTAAAGGTGCTTAAACTTTTAGACAACTTATAAAGCTTGACAAAGTGAAATCGTTCTGACAGGTTAACAGTATTCAAGTTTAAAAAAATTTTTTAAAAGGACTAATTTGGTAACTGTTGGTTTCATACCGCGTTTAGTTAATTTTTTAGATTTTTTTTATAAAATCTATGAAAAAGTACATTCAGTATCTATTTTTCACTTCCAAAGCTTCATTGATGAGCTGAATATTCACATTGTATGATTGAGAATCTTTAAAGTTTTCCAAAACATTAGGATAAAACGGATCTTAAGAGTTCTATTAGAAATAATTTTTTGCAGCCATGAAGGAACTTTTGATTTGTTGGTTGACTTTACTGAAAGTAGGTAATCCATGTCCAGGAAGCATCACTTCAACATCTACTTCTGTAAGTCTTTTAAGAGATTGAAGTAAAGCTTTATGGTTTCCAAAGGGAAAGTCATATCTACCGAAGGAGCCATTTGGGAAAACTGTATCGCCTGAAATTAAAAATTTGGTTTTCTTTTCATAAAGGCAAATGCTTCCAGGGGAATGCCCCGGAGTATGGATAATGTCAAGTAGATATTCTCCCAAGATAATCTTATCGCCTGCATTTACTTCTTTGATTCTTTTGAAATTTAGATCGCTAAGGTAGGGTGCTTCTTTTTTATGAATAAGAATATCCAGTATATATGCATCCATCAACTCATAAAGACCCTTAATATGGTCAAAATGGAAATGGGTTAAAATGGTTTTCGAAACATTAGGTTTTTTCGAAAAAATTTTTTTTAACTTTGGAACTATTTTATTTTTTTCTTCACCATTTCCTGAATCGATTATCGTAATGGTATCTCCACCGAAAACATAAATGTTTGAGGTTACACCTTGACCTGTAATAAGGTATATGTCTTTTAATGATGCATTATAATTCTCTAGATTTATTATCGTCAATGAAAATATCACTAAAAATATGTATTTGTGTAATCTTTTCCAGAATGATCATGAAGAATTGAAGCAATCATATCAAGCACGTGAACATTATCAAAGTTGATTATGGAAACATGAGTGTTTACCAGTGTGACAAGCATTTCCCTTCTGTTCAACGAGTAAAAGCAAGACATCATAGTCACAGTCAACAAGAATTTTTCTAATCTTTTGAGTGTTTCCAGAAGTCTCCCCCTTCATCCACAGTTTTTTTCTAGATCTACTCCAGTAAGTAGCGTAGCCCGTATCTAAAGTCTTCTTTAGTGCGTCTTCATTCATATAAGCTACCATGAGTACTTCCTTTCTCTTATAATCTTGAACGACTACTGGGATTAAACCGCCTCCCTTAGTAAAATCTAATTCTTTAGTTCCGATAAGCAAAATTAACACCTTTTAACAAATTAGCATTCAACTACTTTGATGGCTTCCTTTAAACTAAACTTTTCTTCATATAATGCTTTTCCAATAATTGCACCTTTTAGACCAATCTGTTTTAATCTGATTAAATCATGTATATTGCTTATTCCCCCTGCAGCGAAGATGTCGACAGACTTATTTTTCACTTCATTTTGAAGGGTTACATAATCAGGTCCTGTAAGAAGACCATCTTTTGAGATGGAAGTGAGAAGGAAAAGTTTGACTCCGAGATTTATGAATTTCTGAAGACCATCACCTAAAGTAAGCCCAGTTGCACTTGTCCATCCTTTTATCATTACTTTACCATCTAAATAATCTAAAGCTACCATAATTCGATCATTTCCATATATGGTTAATAATTCTCGTAACGTTTCTATCTGTTGAAAAGCTAAAGTAGCAATTATCACTCTTTTAATACCGGATCTGAGAAGTGACTCAGCTTTTTCTCTACTTCTTATCCCTCCACCAACTTGAATGGAAATGTTGACATTTTGAATTAATGAAGTTATAACGTCTAGGTTATCTCCTCGTCCAAGTGCAGCATCTAGATCTATTATGTGGATTGTTTTAGCTCCTTCGAGGATCCATTTCCTAGCAGTTTGTAAAGGAGTACCAAAAAGATCATAGTTAATAGAAGTGTTCGGATCGCCTTTTCTTAATCTTACTACTTTTCCGCTAATTAGATCTATTGCTGGAATAATTTCCATAGTTTATCATATCCAATATCTTTAGTTAGGATTACATTGTACCCTTTGCACTGGGAATGTTTCCTCTCTTAGGATTTATTGTTACAGCTTCTTTTAGGGATAAAGCTAAGGATTTAAAGGCTGCTTCAACTTTATGATGATCATTGTCGCCATATTGAACCCAGATGTGCATGTTGATTTGGAGAGAGGATGCTAATGTTTCCAGGAAATGGATGATATCTTCCTGCATCATATCCTCTATTGTTTCTCCGCTAATTTTAAGGTCTATTTTATGGTATGGTCGCCTAACAAGGTCTATAGCTGTAAAGGCTAAGGAGCAATCCATAGGAACTATTGCGTAACCAAAACGATTTATACCTAGTCCCTCTCCAATTGCGTTTCTTATAGCTTGACCAAGACATATAGCTACATCTTCAATTAAGTGATGTTTCAAATCTCCCTGAGCAGTAATGGTTATGTCAATTAGACTGTGGGTGCCCAATGTCTTTATGAGATGATCGAAATAGTTTATTCCACTACTAGTTTTAGTGATTCCGGTACCATCTAAATTTACCTTCATGTGGATCTTTGTTTCTTTTGTTTGTCTTGAATACTCTCCAATTCTCATTTTTTTTCCTCCCTCATAAGATTTAATAAATTGGGTATATCGTTTACTGAAGGAAGTATTATATCAGTTTTCATTTCGAGCAGATGTGAGATAAATTCTTCTTTATAATCTGAAGTCGAATACAAACCTAGGGATATAAAGCGTGGATCTATTTCGTTGGCTTTCTCAACCATTAATATGTCTTCAATCGAATCGCCTACATAGATTGCGTATTGGAAAGGATTTAGATTTTGAGCAGATTTCAATAGTAGAAGTGGACTAGGTTTTTTGAACTTCTCGAAGGTATCTGTCTCGTAATCTTGAAGAAAGAAGAGGGCTTCCTTTTTGTACTCATTAATGATTTTACCTAAGGTATGTTTTGCAGATAAGAAATCTCTTCCAGACACTATTCCAAAGTTATGTTCCCCAATTATTTTAGATAAATCAGTAAGAGTCTTTAAGGTTATTATTTTACTCTCTTTTTCGACTAATCCTTTCCCAAAATAATATTTCGGATGATCTTTGTGTTGTTTCTGAAATAATTTTGGTCCATAGAAGATTTCATCGAAAACTCGAGAAAGAAGGCTTTGTTTCACATTACCGGGATAACAAAGGAAGCATTTTATTGCTACGCATATTGAAGTGTTTTCAGATTCAGGTTTGATGATTAACTTTTTATCTATTGAGCTTATCCCATTTGTACCGGCTTTCTCTGCGTACACGGTTAGGTTACTTATTAGTTTTAGCCATTTTATGTTGAGGGTGAATGGTTTCATATCTTCAAATACTGTTTTGACATAGTGAAATCGGTTATGTAATGTTTTTCTAGAAAACTCTTTTGAGTTTATTAGTTCTATAAATTTCTTTTTAAAAACTCTTGGCAACATAGGTGATATTGTAAGAAGTATGGAATATACAATGTCCCAATCGTTGTTAAAACCGCCACTTCTTTTATAGAGATAGATTACCTTATTCAATATATCATCTGAAGGGAGATTAATCCCAATCAAGGAATTTAGAAAATAGTCTATTGTCTTTACAATAGTGTGGTTATATGATTTTCGAACATCGATTAATACTCCATCGCAATCAAAAATGATAGCACCGATCTTCTCTAATTTCTCTAAAATGGAGAACTTAACGTAAGCGTCTTGATCATTAATAGAAGTCTTTAGATAATTATTCATTTTGTTTCAGCTACAGCAGAGTTCTTTCATTATGTTAAGGAACTTATTGTTCATTTTCGGAAGTCCAACAGTTACTCTTAAACATCTACCGAAATGGAGGATGTTTCCAATATTCCTGATTAGGATACCGTGACGCATGAGTGTGTTGTATATTATGTCAACGTCCTTTTCTGTGGTAAATAGAAGGAAATTAGTGTTTGAAGCGAAAGCTTTTACACCGGGTATTTCGCAAAGTTTATTGTAAAATCGTTCTCGCTCAGTCTTAAGCTTGTTAACTGAAGTTTTAACAATATTTCTTTTATCTAAGAGTTTAATCGCTAACTGTAGAGAAAATTTATTGATATTAAAGGGTAATTGAATTTTTTTCAATGCAGAAGCTAAATTTGGATGTGTAAGACAATAACCGATTCTTAAACCGGCTAATCCAAAAGCTTTTGAGAAAGTCCTTAACACAATCAGATTTTCATATTCCTTAATCAGTTTTCCAACTGAATATGGAGCATATTCCACATAAGCTTCATCGATGATGACAATACCTCGAAACTTCTTAAGTACTTCTTTTACGGATTCGATTTTGAATTGATTACCTGTTGGATTATTTGGTGAACAGATAAAACAGAGTCTTGTTTTGTGAGAAGCTTTTGATAGCAAACTGGCTACATTAAGAGAAAAATCATCATTTAGGAATGTATCTATTATTGTATTACCATGATTGTTTACAATTATCCGATACATTATTAATGTGGGTGCAATTGATATTGCAGTCGAATTAGATTCTAAGAAGACTCTAACGATTGTTTCGATAAGTTCATCTGAACCATTTCCAAGAATTATGGATTCTGATGGAAGATCTAAATATTTGACTAAGTTTTGGATTAAAGTTGATTTCTCTTTTTGAGGATAAAACCTTGGGTCCAATTCCTCCGCTAATTCTTTGATAATTTTAGAAAAGAATTGTTTAGAGAGAAAAAGGTTTTCGTTCTTATCAAGTCTAATAATTTCCGTTACATCGATTCCTAATTGTTTTGCTACAGTCTCTGGAGAATATTTTGGTGAATACTCTTTAATACTTTGCATATTCCTCAATTTTACTTCAAGCCAATCAAGTTTAGTATTCATCTATGAATCTCTCCTTTATTGCTTTGAAATGGTTTGGTAATCTTTCACTATTGGCTAAAACTTTGGCAATTTTTTGCATACTTCTCAGCTTGTTTCTTGAACATTCTACAATATCGATCCGTTTAACGTAGTCAAAAATCGATAAGCCTGAATAGACATGACCATATCCAGATGTTGGAAGAACATGATTTGTTCCAAAAAAGTAATCACTAGCTGAAACAGGGGAGTATTCTCCCAGGAGGATTATTCCTGAAGATGTAATTTTGTTAGCTATATTTCTCGGTTTATCAGTCATTATCTCCAAGTGTTCAGGCGCAAAGGCGTTTATGAATTCTAGAGCTTCGTCCATATCTTTACAGAGAAGTACAAAGCCGTTCTTTGAAAGACTTTGAATGATAATCTTCTTTCTAGTCAGAGTTGGGACTATACTTTCAAGTAGGGATATAACGTCTAAGGCAATCTTCTCTGAAATAGTAACCAATCCAACCACATTATCTGAAGTATGTTCAGATTGAGAAATTAGATCCCAGGCAATATATCTAGGATTAACGGTATCATCAGCTAAAATGATGACTTCACTGGGTCCTGCGGGAAGATCAATAGCCACATCCCGAGAGATGGCTATTTTAGCCAAGGTTACATATTTATTTCCAGGTCCAACGATCTTCAGAACAGGTTTTACAGACTCTGTTCCATATGCTAGAGCCGCGATAGCTTGAGCACCACCTAATCTATAAACTTCGTTTACACCGCAGATATCAGCGGCTACTAATATTAAGGGGTTTATTTCTCCATTAAATGTTGGAGGGGAACATACTACTATTCGCGGTACATCTGCAACTTTAGCTGGAACAACGGTCATTATTAAAGTGCTGCGATATGCAGCTTGTCCTCCAGGGATATAACAGCCAACACTTTGTATTGGTTGGAAAGTGTGAGATATTTTAAAGCCTTGTTCAGTTGTGTCATATTTCAAATGTTTAAGTTTTTGAGCTTCAATTTTACTTATTCTCTCTTTCAGATAGATTAGTGCATCTATTTCATCGCTTCCTACGTGATTATAAGATTCTTTGATATTTTTCTTGGAAAGTCTTATCCCAATTTTCTTTAAATTAACATTATCAAATTTCTCGGTAAACGCTATTAGAGCTTTATCACCGTTTACTCGAACGTCATCGATAATACAGTCTATGTTTTGTTTGAGGTTTGGATCTTCAATAGTTTTGTAAGTATAGCGCTTTCTTAACCAATCTTCGTGAATTGATGAAAATTTTTTAACTTTTAGAATAAGTTTCTGATCCATTTTCTTCACCTGCGATCTCCTCTAGAGAGAGAATTTGCCTTGGTTCATGAACTACTAAACCTTGAGCGAGTCTACGGAGGGTTGGTAGAAGTTCATGGAAATCTTTACGATCGATAATTGCATTTATGGAGTACCATCCTTTAGTGGATAAAGGACTTATTGTAGGACCTTTTAAAGATGGAAGTTTATCAATTATTCGATTCAGGTTCTCTTCTTTTACATTTACAAATATGTGAATTTTTTTCCTTCCATCAATGACACCTTTCAGGAGGGTTAAGATGTCATAAATCTTCTCGCGTTTGGTAGGATTCTTCAAAGCATCTTTGTTAACGATTAAAACTGCTTGAGATTCAGAAAGACATTCGATTGGTTTGAGGTTATTCTGTTCGATAGTTGTCCCGGTCTCTGCTATATCCACAATTGCATCTGCATTCTCAGGAGGTTTCGCTTCAGTGGCTCCAAATGATAGGAAAACGGAAACTTTAGAGTTTTCTCCTTTTCTCCACCAGGGAGTTATTACAAGGGGTTGAGTGTCACCATAAAGTTTGATATAGGTTGGATTGGTTGTAATGTATTTAACAGTTGTATTAAGATATTCAGTAGTTATCCTCAAATTTTTTCTATCATTTGAAAATTTTGTTAAGAGTTGCGAAAAAGAGTTAATATTACTCCATTGTTCGGGTATAGCTAATAATAATTTTACGCTTCCGTATTCTAAGTTCATAAGAATCTGAACATTTACAGCTGTTTCTTGAACCCAATCTTGGCCAGTGATTCCTACATCATGGAGACCTTCTTCCACAAAGATTGGGATTTCTTGAGATCTAAGTATTTTTAATATAATTTTTGGATCGTTTATGGTAGGCCGATATGTTCTCTCCTGACCGGAAATAACATAACCAGCCTCTTTAAGTATTT
>JAUWJG010000089.1 GCA_030607815.1 Candidatus Bathyarchaeota archaeon | reverse complement strand
TGTAGTTTTTGTTGGTTTCCCTTCGACTTCTACACAATTTCCATCTTTCTTTTTATTTATTTTCTCTAGTGGAAAATAGATAATGTAGGAACGCCCTGCATGGTCAAATACTATCCCTTTACGGCTGATATGATAACTTTTAGGAGTAATCATTAAACCTTTTGAGACTCCTGACCGTGCTTGAAGAAATATACTAAACGGCATCGAGATTAGAAAACCGATTGCGTACGATTGCCAAGATGGCATAGCTGGAAAAAACATTCTAAGTACTTGTCCTGTTCCTATGAATATGAGCAGAGGGACAAAAAGTAATCCCATTGTACTCATTCCCATCCCTGAACCTCCTCCTTTGCCGCCTTCCTTTGCTCTATTAACTTCACTTTCTTTGGCTGAAAACAGAGCTTTATTTCTATAAGCTTTCGCAGCTTCCTCCATGTTTGCGTTAACCAGAGGACCCGCGCGAACATTCTTTAAGATTTGATAACCCATTTGTAAACCCATAATAATGAAAATGGAACCATATTGTAACCACGGGTTTTGAGTATACATTCCATAAGTAATAAGAATCATTATCATTACGGAAGTAGCTATACGCTTTATGTATTGAAATGCTTTACTAGAAACCATATTTATCAACTTTTGATAGATTATCCACTGATACGCTACAGGTATTTAATAATTAAAATTAAACCTTTTGTATTTAAGTAAACCGATAATGTTTTTCTTTATCTGTTTATGCTTATAATATTACCTTTAATAATTGAACGTTGAAATATATTGAAAAGAGCGAATAATCATGAAAATTAATGTTACTTGTTCACTTAACAATTTTCGGCAATTTATGTTCATAAGTATGTGTTACTCATTTACCCCTCCAAATTTATTACATAATGAAAAAGTGTTTCCTGAAAGAACTACTGGACAGGGTACTGTCTATGTGGAAGCTGAAGATAAACAAACCCTTCAGAAGATAAGAGAGATTACTTTTGTACAGGTTTCTGACGTTTTAGGTATTATCTATAACTCGAAAAGTGGAAGGTCTCAATTGAAATGGAGGAGTTTACGAGATGATTTAGGAAAATTGACTGGTGAAGTTAGCAGTAATAGTTTGGTAAATCTGTTCGCTTCAGGTACATTAGCAGAAGATTATGCTACTACTAAAAAATAGGTTCTCTAAAACATCATTATTGCATAGTAGACAAAACTAATTTCGTATTTGTTAAGAGTTTAACTTGGTTATAACGGGTTCTAAAAATTTTCTTCTGAGATAACATGAAGATGGTACAGATATGAGATAATTTCTTTCATGCGAACTCATTTATTGGGTTGTAGATCTTCTAGCTTGCTGTACAATGTGGGAATTCCTAGAATCAAAGTAAGGAATATAGACCTCTTTGAGACGTAAATCACTGAAGAAGTGTTATTATTAGCCAAGTTTATTGGGCCAGAAGAGGAAGTATAGATATCCAGAATTTCCGTTTCAACCAAGAAGTTCTCACGAGATCTTTTCTAATTATTTTCGAACATTAATTGCAATTGTTATTGAAAACAATTAAATCATTCTTTTTTCCGATGGACGTCTTGTTGATGTTAGATATCAAAAGATCATTAGTCTATTTTTCCTTTCATTCAATCTTTAATGTTTGTTATCATAATATTGTCTTGTTTATGATAAATATTATCAAAGTTAAAAAAACACGTATTTGTTATTGCTTTAACATGAATATTTTATCTCTAAGAAGTTAAGTGATTGAATAACGTGCTGATCCTTATTTATCTAAAATTTAGACTACGGTTACACTTTAATTTTCTGCGATAACTTTTTTTATTTACATAATTATCATATATAACAAATTTGTAAACAGAGTGTGTAAATCATATGTCAATTAAAATGAACTGTAAGATTGTATCATTCCGTGAAGTGCATGATATGGTCAGACTTGTCGCTGAAGATGTTAAATCTTCAGGATATAATCCAACTACTGTCATTGGTTTGGCTCGCGGAGGTTGGATACCCGCTAGACTTATCTGTGATTTTCTTGGTATCACTGATCTTTTAAGTCTAAAAGTTGAACATTGGCTTCAGACAGGTAAGGCTAAGGATGAAGCCACTATTCGATATCCTCTTAATTTGGACTTGAGTGGAAAGACACTTCTGGTAGTTGATGACATTACAGATACGGGAAAAAGTCTGATTACATCAACAGAATATTTGAAACAGCTTAATCCTTCTAAGATGCGTACAGTTACAATGCAGTATTTCCCTAACTCCAAATTTAAACCCAATTACTTTTCAGAGGAAGTGAAAGAATGGATGTGGTTTATCTATCCTTGGAATTGGATTGAGGATACAAGCACGTTAATTGTTAGATTGATGAGTATTAAAAACGGGAAAATTTTTAGTCTTCTAACTGTTAATAACGGACTAAAGGAGAATTTCAATATTAAATGGAACAAGATTATGCTAATGCAAATCTTAAAAGTAATGGCTGATCGGGGACAGGTCGAATTAATGAAGAAGGGACAAAGGATACAATATAAGCTTAAAAAAAGAAAGGTGATTCAATTATAACTTTTTTTAAATAAACATAAAATAACGCTTTCTAGATAATTTTTTGACTTCTTTTCAATGGAGTACATTTTGTAGATCTGTTTCATTTGTTTTTTATGTTTTAAACAGGTTATTTTTTAGTACCAATGAAAAATCAAAATTATTTATGATGGTTCCAATTATAAGATGTTTTTAGGGCTGCCCAATATAACTGCGGGGTTCCTATGTCAAGCCATAGTTCTTCTTTCTTAAGATTTACAGCTATTACTTTTAAACCTGCATTTATAATCCCCTGTATCCCATCAGTGAGTTGGATTTCTCCTTTCCTATCCGGTTTCACTTGTCTTAAAAAATTAAATATTTTTGATTTGAATATGTATATTGGCATGATCGCATAATTTGTTGGGGGTTTCTCAGGTT
>JAUWJG010000093.1 GCA_030607815.1 Candidatus Bathyarchaeota archaeon | reverse complement strand
TATAGGCTTCACACCACTCCTTGAGGTCCCGGAGGAAGTGAACTGCTACGCCAGAGACGGTATACGTATATTCTATAAACCTGAATTTTTAAATTATGGAGGGAGTGGGAAAGGAAGACCCGTTTCCTTCATGTTACATTACTATATGCAAAATGGAGTTCTAGCTGATATAAACACGATTACTACAGCTGGTTTCGGTAATTTTATGAGAAATCTCACGGAGATACTTCAACAGATAAACCTAACTATTACTCCTAAGGCACATATGGGTCAAATTTTAATAGACGAAAATCCTGATCTCGTGACCTATCTAAAGGATATGGGAGCGATTATAGAAGTCTGTGACGATGGATACTGTCCTACAGGTGACATGGATAGAGGTAAAGCAATATCCAAAGCCTTCATTGAAGATCAGACAATTCCCACAACACTCATGTTGGATCAACATGCCGTTTATAAGCCCATCGATGGTTTACTCAACGCAGCAGGATATTTCTATAGTTTGGTACCCGAGATCTTATTCCAAACGAGGGGAATGAAAAATCTATTCTATGTAAACGGTGAGGGAACCCGAGGAAGCTTAGTTGGAACCGCAATCGGACTAAAGAAAGCGAGACCGGAGATGAAAGTGATAGGTCTTAGACAGCGAGACGGCGGCCATATTTTTGGGTTAAGGAGTAAGAAACAGCTTGGGAAATCCAAGAGCTTGGGAAGAGCTGAAGAACTCTGTGATAACGTGTATGAAATAAACGATAAAGAAGCATATTCTACTATGGTAAATCTATGGAAAATCGGGATACCCGCTACGCCTAGTGGAGGTAGCTATGTTGCAGGTGCATTAAAGTTAGCTGGAGAACTTAAAGGAGAGACCGCAAATATTGTTACAATGATTTTTGATTCCCTAGAATTTTACAAGAGCATTCTAAAATTATGGATACCCCGAATATTAGAAGATGAATTAAATCTCAAGATCTTTAATAATCTCAAAACCCAAGTTCGCAGTGAAAGAATTACACATATTAATGGACTTAAACAGGGTGAGAATGATCTCTATAACTCGATGATAGTTGAGAACTAATCTTTTATGAGGTTAAAAGTTGATTAAATTAAACGTAGATGATATGACTCGGTTCATAGGACGATACTCCCTTGGACGTGATAGTAATCCATTAAACTCGACAGGCTCCCCCCATTTCCTCAGATTAAAGATCCCAGGAGGGTTCATAGATTCTAAGCAACTGCGTGGGGTAGCTGATTTAACTAAGACTTACAGTCGGAGACAAGCTGAGATAACTAATAGACAAGACATCCAGTTACACTGGATAGATGCAACAGACGCTTTAGAAATCTTCTCTATTATGGATGGACTGGGCTTCACAACGGATATGTGCGGTCAAGGCTTCAGCGGCGCTAGGTATGGAGACGCAAGAAACATTGTATGCTGCCCAGTATCTGGCATCGAAAAAGATGAACTGATAAATGGAACCTCTCTTCTCAAAGAATTAAGTGACTTCTTCATTGGAAACCCAGATTTTCAGGATATGCCTAAAAAGTTTAAATTTTCAATAACTGGATGCGGCTCTGATTGTACAAGAGCCATAACTAACGACCTTTCATTTGTAGCTGTTAACAAGAATGGTGATGTCGGTTACACCCTTTTGATAGGTGGAAGTATGGGTGCCTCTTTGCCTGGTCCAAGGTTGGCTATGTATACAGGAGTTTTCGTTCGCCCTGAAGACGCTTTTAACGTAGCTGTGGCTACTATCGAAATCCATAGGGATTATGGAAACCGTGAGAGCAAAGCAAAAGCTCGATTAAAATGGTTATTACACAGATGGGGACTCAAGAAGTTTCTCAGTACTCTGGAAGAAAAAATTGGAAAACACCTAGAAACGTATAAAGGTCCCGCTTTTTTGAGGAACGGAAGCCATGAAAGGATACAACCACAGAGTCAAAAAGGGTATTATTATGTAAACATCCCCTGTGTTGGTGGCTATCTTTCATATGATGAGTTGATCTCTTTTGCAGATTTAGCTGACAAGTATGGAAGTGGAGACTTGAGACTCACCGCTTCACAGAATCTAATTATCCCTAATGTAGATCGAAAAGATTTGCTTTTGAAAGACCTTGAAAAAATTGGAATATCAATGCAGGGACCTAAACTTCGATGGAATAGTATGGGCTGTGCCTCAGAATTTTGTGGTAAAACAATGACTCCGCATTCAAAGGAAATCTCTAAAGAGATACTAGATCATTTAGAAAAAAATGTCGATAATGAATTGTTAAGTGATGCAGGGTTTCGGATATATGTCAGTGGATGTCACAATAATTGCTGTGCAAATCTTATAGCTGAGATAGGATTATCCGGTAACCTGACAAAAGAAAAGGGTATTATGAAACAGTATTACAGCATATTACTTGGCGGAGGATTTGGGGTAAAACCTTCAATGGGAAGAAGAATCGAAGAACAAATTCAACCCGATGAATTGAAACTTAAAATTGAATCTCTCTTAAGTAACTATTTCGCGAAAAGAAGGACATCTGAAAGCTTGAAAGAATTTTGTAATAAATCTACCATAGAAGACTTGAAACTCTACCTTAACTTGAAAGGAGGACCAAACTAAATGACAAGCAGTGATATTCAG
>JAUWJG010000017.1 GCA_030607815.1 Candidatus Bathyarchaeota archaeon | reverse complement strand
CTTCACAACTATAGTGTCCTTCATAGAATCCCCTGGTAAATTATATCAAAATTAAGCCGATCACATACGAGAAAATTAGAGGTAAGTTTTATCGCTGTAAAAAAGTTTAGATATTTAATATTATGCTTTTCCGAGGAGATAAAAACGATGCCCCCTAAACACTTGATTCCTCCAAAGTAGCACATTTACTCCTCCGATTAACGTTTTTAATGTTTTTTGTTAGTATTTAAAGATATCTGCAAGATTATCTACATTATCCGATAAAATGTTTCTATTTTAAGACCTCGACGTGGGACTTCATGTCGTTTTCCTTTCATGATAATTATTGATGTAGTATAATTTCACTTTTTTATTTTATTATCGGGGATTATTTAAATTAGTACAATACAAACAAGATTGAGTGTACAATTCAGTCGAGCTGCTAAATTATCTATTATTGATTGTACTCTTCCGACTTGCCATAAGTCTTACCTTGATTCCATGTAGATGAGTTGAGCTGTTGGTGAGGATATTCTTGACGATATCTCTGTTAGTTTACGTCTCCGCTGATATTGCTTCAAGACAATTTTTACGTGGATGTCAAGTTTGACCTGTTTCCTCTTCTGATTAGGTTTCATTTCTAGCCGAATAAGATTCGCAGTATATCGGTCGTTCGTACTAGTTAGCTAAATCCATTCCCTCTCGGAATCTAGGCTTCAGTTTATGCATTTAACTTTTTTATAATTGAATAGAACCTGTAAATTACTTGAATAATTAACATTTTTTCGGTTTTTCTTCTATTCTTTTTGGTCACCCAACCATTTGGAAGCGTGTTTATTTAGGAGTCTCCTTACCACGTTGATTATGTGAACGCTAATTGATTTGTAGCGAGTTCTAGACGTTCCTAGATAAACCTTCTAATATTCTCAGGAAATGAGATTATCCCTCTCTCGGTATTATATCCACTCCCATGTCTGAAATGTAGCGTAAATAAGTCTGCTATAATTTTAAATTTTACAGACCTTCATAAGTTTACAGTGAATTTAGTCAGATTGACGGTGAAACCGTGAAATGTTTAAAACAGTTTGTGAAAATGGCATGGAGGAATGAGAATTATTTTAAAAAAATACATCCAACATATGACAGTAAAATCTGGTATGACTGTTGGTTCTTTAGTGAATGAGATGGAAAAATCCGGGGTTCTTGGTGCTGGTAAACTAGCTAAAGCCGTGAATATAATGTCGGAAATGTTCCTTGATCCTGATTACACTGTCTTCCTTGCTCTAGCGGGGCCTATGGTACTCGGAGGTCTAAAAAAAATAATAAGTGATTTGGTCGAAGGTGAATATGTAAATGCACTTGTAATGAGTGGTGCAAATATCGTTCACGATATAGTCGACTCCCTTGGCCATAAAAGTATTCAAGGTTCCTTCTTAGCTTGTGACGAGAAACTTAGGGATGCAAATTTGGGTAGAGTTGGCGACATATACATTGACCAAAGTGGCTTTGAAGACTTAGAAAAATGGATATACAATCTCTTAAACAGTTTACCTAAGTCCAAGAAACAAAGTCTATCTATTTATCATCTTCTACATGAAATCGGAAAAAGAATAGACGATAAAGACTCAATTTTAAAACAAGCTTCAATCCACAATATATCCATCTTTTCTCCAGGAATCCTAGATTCAATGCTGGGTTTCCATCTTTGGACATATAGTCAGTTGGAAACATTCAAACTTGACCCCCTTCTGGATTTTACTAGGCTTTCAGACATAGTTTTTCAATCAAAAAAATCCGGAGTCATAATACTTGGCGGAAGTATTCCGAAACATCATGTCTTGGGTGCAAACATCTTAAGAGATGGTGTTGATGCCGCGATTCAAGTGACGCTTGATAGACCTGAAGGGGGAAGTCTTAGTGGTGCTCCATTAGAAGAATCTATTTCTTGGAAAAAAATTAAGAGTGGAGATCATCTAGCATCAATAATTGGTGATGCTACTATAATCTTTCCAATAATTGTTGCAGCAACATTGGAAAAATTGAACGATAAGCGAAAGAAATAGGTTATTAATCTCCTTTAAGTCTATGAATTATTGGCTGATGAAGACAAGAAAAGATTTGAAAGATGATGAATTCTATGAGTCCTGAACCCAAATACCATTTTCACTATTTAAAGCTTATTTTCGTTTAAATCAGCAAATCTAAATCAATATAGCTTTAAGAATCATCTTAAATTAAAATAATGATTATATTACCATCTTTCGCTTAGTATAGATGAAGAATAATTATTCACTCTAGCTCTACTAGTAGTAAACCGGTTATAAAGGAAAATAATGTATTTAATTTTGTTATGGATGGATGACCTCGATGTCTGCCTTAGAGAAACTCGGTGCTTCCTTAACAAATGCTCTCAGGAAAATTATTAAGACTCCGCTAATTGATGAGAATGCTGTTAAGGAACTGGTTAAGGATTTCCAACGAGCTCTTCTTCAGGCTGATGTGAATGTCCAACTTGTCTTAGATTTAACAAATCGAATTAAAGAGAGGACCTTGAAAGAGAAGTTACCTCCTGGAATAAGTAGACGAGATCATGTAATAAAAGTGATCTATGAAGAACTAACAAAATTCGTGGGGAAGACCCCGGCTAAAATTATAGTTGAACCTGGAAGAGTAAATATTTTTATGCTTGTTGGAATTCAAGGAAGTGGTAAATGTGTCGTTGGGAACTCTAAAGTTTCAATGGTAAATTGGCCGGTAATGACTATAGCTAAGTTATTTGAAGAACAGATTGGCTGTTGTGATACTGCTATTATTCTTCAAGATGGTATAGCTCTACAACCAAGAAATCTTAGAGCATATTCTATTAATCTAGAAACATTGAAAATGGAAGAAAGACCAGTAGAATGGATTTGGAAATTAAAAGCAACTAAAGAGCTTTATGAAGTATTGTTAGACTCCACTACTAATCCTAAGATTATAACAACTCCTGAACACCCTTTTTTTACTTTTAATAAAGGAAATATTAATCGTGTCAGAGCAGACAAATTAAAAATTGGTCAGTATGTGATGGTTCCATCGATTATCCAGAAAAATATCCCTTTGAACTGTGAAAAAACGGATACTGGCTCTTTTTCTACTGAAGAAGAAAAAATCAAATATGAACAGGCAACGATTAGAGAACCCCTTAAAACATCGTTGTATGACATTACTCAACAAAAGACTGATATCCACTGGATCAAAATAAAAGATATTCATAAGAAAAGTAATCATTCCATCGACTATGTTTATGATCTCACAATTAAGGATCACCATAATTTTATTGCTAATAATATAATCGTGCAGAATACAACAAGTTCAGCTAAGATTGCTAGATATTTTCAAAAACGTGGCTTTAAAACTGCCCTTATCTGTGCAGATACTTATAGACTTGGCGCTTTTGCTCAATTAAAACAGTTAGCTAAAGACATCCATGTTCCAGTATATGGCAAAGAAGGAGGAGAAGATGTCTTAACTATTGTTGCTCAAGGAGTTGAAGATTTCACCAATGAAGGATATGAAGTTATAATCATTGATACAGCGGGTAGACATAAGGGTGAAAAGAAGTTAATCCAAGAGATGAAAAAGATCACCCAAACTGTTAATCCAAACGAGATTATTCTAGTTATTGATGCAACAATTGGGCAACAAGTAACTCTCCAAGCTAAGGCTTTTCATGAAGCAACGAAAATTGGTTCTATTTTTATTACAAAACTTGATGGTACAGCAAGAGGCGGAGGTGCCTTATCCGCAGTAGCTTCAATTGGTGTTCCTATTAAATTTGTTGGAACTGGTGAAAAGCTAGAAAATCTAGATCTCTTCGTTCCATCGAGATTTGTTGGTAGACTCCTCGGGATGGGCGACATAAATGGTTTGATTCAAAAGGTAAAAGAAGCAGAAATCACATTACCTGAAAAGAAAACTAAGGCTATTCTAAGAGGACGATTCACATTAGATGATATGTATTCACAGATGGAAGCTATGAAAAGTATGGGTCCCCTAAGACATATTTTGAAGATGATTCCAGGAATGGGTTATAAACTTCCCAAAGACACTTTAGAAAATGCTGAACATAAGTTAAAAAAGTGGCGTTACATTATTCAATCGATGACTACAGAGGAGAAACTGGATCCAAAGATTCTCAAATCGTCAAGAATTAAGCGGATATCTAAGGGTTCTGGAACGACTGAGAGAGAAGTTAAGGATTTAATAAAACAATATAATGCTATGAAAAAGCTTATGAAATCTATCGGAACGAGGAGGCTCCCCCCTATGTTAAAGAAGATGTTTGACAGAGCCTGATAAACTACATTTCATGTGTAAATTTTATTATTCACTGGTGACTTAAGGAATTGGAGATCATAGAAACTGCTGAATTATTGTTACGTGAACGTGCTTTATGCAATCATTGCCTTGGAAGACAATTTGCTATGTTGGGACATGGGCTTTCAAATGAGGCGCGCGGAAGAGCCATTTTACTCCTCTTAGTGATTGAAGGAAGTAAACGAATCCATGAAGGAGATGATTCAGGTAAAAATATTCTTAAGTATGCTGCGAACCATGGCTTCTCAAAATTAGCTATTACAACCCTAAAATCCGCTGGAATAATTATTGAGGAGACTGAGAACTCATGCTATCTTTGTGGAGATGTTTTTAAATCGTTAGATGAACTAGTTCACCAAATTATTAAAAAATTATCAAAGTTTGAGGTAGAAAGTTTTTTAATAGGGATAAAAGGATCTTCAAAAATTGAGGAAAAAGAGGATGAATTGCGGGTAAATTTTAAACTTAAATGGGGTGAAAGTATTCGCAATGAACTTAGTCGAGAAATTGGAAAAAGGATTATGAAGATTATCGGGAAAAATGTTGATTTTGAGCATCCAAACATCTTAGTGCTTGTTGATCCTTTTATGAATATAATACTTCTCGAGGCAAATCCTCTATTTATTTTTGGGAAATACAGAAAACTTGTTAGAGGAATACCGCAATCCAAATGGCTATGTCGTCAATGTAAAGGTGAAGGATGTCCAAATTGTGCTGGAACCGGAAAAATGTATCAAGATTCTGTTGAAGAACTTATCTCTAAGCCTTTGTTAAAAAAAACTAAAGGTAGGATTGCTAAACTTCATGCTGCAGGTAGGGAAGATATCGATGCCAAAGTTTTAGGTTTAGGGCGACCTTTTGTAATTGAAGTGAAGAAACCTAAAATGTGGAAAATTGATCTAGAAAAATTGGAAGAAGAAATTAATCAAAATGCAGATGGTAAAATCGAAGTAGATACTTTACATTTATCCTCAAAAGAAATTGTTAAAAAGCTTAAAAGTTCTGGACAATCCACTAAAGTTTATAGGGTATTAGTTGAGTTTGAGCAGGATATTTCCGAAAAGTTGATATATGAGGTACTAGAGGGGCTTATTGGTAAATTAATTCATCAAATGACTCCCTCTCGAGTCATGCATCGTCGTCCACTTAAGTTACGGAAGAAACGCGTATATAACCTAGAATTTAAAAGATTGAAATCGAATTGTATTGAGATGATAATACGTTGTCAAGGAGGACTATATATCAAAGAATTGCTAAGTGGAGACGATGGGAGAACAACTCCAAGTGTTTCTGAAATATGTGGTATTTCTGCGAAATGTTTAGAAATTGATGTTATAGGTATTGAAATAGGGGAATTATAGAATGGCTAGATCGCATGGTTTTAGAAGAGGACATAGAAAAATCTTAACAAAAAGACCTAGAAACCGCGGAATGCAACCTTTAGGTAGACTATTACACGTTTATAATTTTGGGGATAAGACGGTCTTAAAAATTGATCCAAGCGTCCATAAAGGGATGCCGCATGCTAGATATCAAGGGAAAGTTGGTATCATTCAAGAGAAAAGAGGTTCAGCTTACGTTATTCATCTTGAAGAAGGTCATAAAACTCGATGTCTAATAGTACGCCCCGAACATCTTGTACCCTATTCGAATTGAAAATGCTTGATGTGATAAAATGTCTCAAACAATAGTCAACAAGAAAAAAATAACTATCTCCGAAGCAAAGGAAATACTTGAAAATGTTAAAGATTTAAACTTGTACCAACTTAGAATTAAGGAGTACGTTAAGAAATTTTCTAAAATTGATCCGACTATGGCTCGAGAACTTGTGGATAAACTCACTCAAAAGTTTGAGATTGAGAAAGGAGACGCTATTTCTGTTGTTAACTGTATGCCTTCAAGTCTTGAAGAACTACGAATGTTTTTTTTAGGTGGCAGGAAAAGGCTCATTTTAACTTCACAATTGGAAGAAATGCTAAAATTATTTGCTTAATATAGATAAACCTTCTTTAGCAGGAAAGACCTTTAATAATTTAAGGTCTATGCATATTTTTTATTAAAAAACTAGAAGTATTTCTTAGAGGTTTGTTTATGAGTTGGGATGAAATTCGGTTAAAAAAATTTGAAACCTATGCATTTGTGTTAGACTATCTTCCTCGAGGTAAAATTGGGCCGATGAGAGGAAGCTTTAGAGCTGAACCATTGATTCAACTTCTTGGAAAAAGTTATTTCACCTTATTAGACGCAATACCGAGAACTGGATTCACTCTTTCTCTCCTTGACAGAGTTTATGTGGGGAAAGAACAATTTAGGAAAAAGGTCAGTCACATAATAGGACGGATCGAGTACGATGATTTAACTTCTGCTGCTAAAAGTGAATTACCGATTGTTGTCGAAAAAATTGTGATGAATGACGAGAAGAAATTTCTAAATTTTTTCAATATAGCTCGGGCTTTGACTCCTCGAATGCATTCTCTTGAACTTATTCCTGGTATTGGGAAAAAGTATACACGAACCATTCTTGATACTAGAGAAAAAAGATTATTTAGTAGTTTCCAAGATGTTAAAGAGAGAACAGAGGTTCCTGATCCTGCTAAACTTATTGTTAAACGGATTTTAGAAGAGCTATCACAATTTTCGAAATATAGACTTTTCGTTCGTCCACCTTAATTTGTGATACTTGTAATGACTCTTTTGGATGATTTACAGTTCCTCATTGCTAAATATCATATTAAACCTAGAATATCTATTGGGCAATGTTTCTGTATTGATCCTTTCTTGTTAAGGAGAATGGTTACTTATTCTAGCGTAACAGAGAAGGATGTTGTTCTTGAGATTGGAGCTGGATTTGGGTTTTTAACTCGTTTATTAACTGATGTTGCTAAAGACGTTATCACTATTGAACTTGACCCTAAACTTGTAAAAGCAATAAAGGAAATTCTTCGAGATAAAGAAAACATAAGAATAATTCAAGGTAATTTCCTTAATATTCATCTCCCTAACTTTACTAAAATAGTTTCTAATCCACCTTATTCAATATCATCACCTTTAATTTTACGTCTCTTTAGATTAAACTTTCAATGTGCTGTTCTGACTCTGCAAAAAGAATTTGTGCAAAAATTAATTGCACAGAAGGGAAATAAAACCTATGGAAGTTTATCGGTTATTGCTTCCTACAGTGCATCTATAAAAAAGTTAGAGAATGTATCTAGAGAGTCCTTTTATCCTCATCCAAATGTCGATTCTACTATTATTTTGGTAAAACCTCAAAAACCACTTTTTAATGTAGGCGATAAACGTTTCTTTTTTAAAATGGTGAGACGTTTTTTTACTAATAGGAATAAAAAGTTACAAAATGCAATAAAGTTTTTTATTCGAAATGAATTCAAAATTACAAATGATGCGATAAAAAAATTAATTAAGGAATTTCCCTACCTTGACTCAAAAGTGTATGATTTAACCCCTGAAGAGTTCGGAATAATCTCATATAAGCTTTACAGTATCTTTAAAGAGACAAAAAACACAGTGGCTGAATGACATTAATTCTAAATTCACTTAAAAACTCTCCAATTCAACATTTCATTTAGTCTACTTTTTTTTCTTTTCATAAAAATGTTTTCAATATTAAAACTTGAATGCTGAATTTGCTTTAATATCAAGTTTATTATCACTATATTTTCGTTTGAAATATAGATTCTTCCTGTTTGAACTAAAACAATATTTATTAAAAAACTAAGAACTTGATGATAGCTTTTGGATAGTCTGTCTTAATGCACCGATGATTAATGTTGCTTCTCTCTTTGATATAAAAGCTCTAGCAATAATATTTTTAAAAGCTTTACTAGTTAACCTTTTTTTATGTGTCGGTAAACTGTTTATTTCCAAGATTTTATCAAAAAGCTCTGCTAACCTCTCCCTATTTTGTGGGTTCGATTCTTCAACATACCCTCTTTGTTTTGTATTTTTACTCTTCCATAACTCATAGAAGATTAGGGCTGAGGCTGAGGCAATATTAAGGGTTCTATATTTTGGGTTGGACGGAATACTGACAACAATGTCACATTTGGATAGTTCCTTATTTGAAAGACCTTTACTCTCTCTCCCAAAAAGTAACGCCACTTTTCCTTTAATAAAAAATAATATTTTTGCTAATTCTTCAGGTGTAATAGCGGTTCTTAGGAGATTTCCAGGTTTTTTTGCGGATATGGAAGTCGTTCCAATTATATAATTTACTCCGGTTAAAGCAGTATTAATATCATTAACAATGACAGCTTCAGTTATGATTTCTTGTGCATGAGATGCGTACGCCCTCGTTTCATCTCTTAGTTTAACCTTTGGTTTAACAATAAAAAGTTCGCTAAACCCAAAATTCATCATAAGTCTAGCTATAGATCCAATGTTTCCTTCATGTTCAGGTTCTACTAATATAATCCGTATATTCAATAAAGATCACAAGCATCGTAATCTTATGGGATAATTCATACATTTATTAATTAAATGAATTCAACGTTCATGAATTTTTATTGCTTAGGAAATCATGCAAGATCTCTTTCATTGGAAACTCGAAGAGTCTATGTAAACGGTTCAATAATTCTTTTCCTTTTTCCGTTATAGTGTATCTTTTTATCCGTCGCTTATTTTTCCGAACCCATTCCCCTGAAATAAATGTTTCATCTTCTAATTCATAAAGAAGAGGATAGACTATGCCTGGGTGGAATTTCTGTTCTGTTAGCCTCTGCATCTCTTTAAGCACATTATAGCCTGAGCGTGGTTCCTGTCTTAAAATCCATAAAATTATGAGTCGACTAAGATTTCGTATTACTCCTCTAACTAATTCTTCTTCCATCTCACTCATTTTCATCATTTTTATTTTAAGTAAATCATCTTTATATAACTCTTTTATTATATTAAAATACAATACCTATTAGCGGTTAGGATAGTAACTTAATTATGAATGAAAAAAAAATGGTTGAAGCATTCATACGAGGTTTCAGTAAACCTTTGATTCTTTGGCTTATCTGTCATAAACCAATGCATGGTTATAACCTCATAAAAGAATTTAAACAAATTACTGGAAAGAGGCTCAAACCTGCTGTGATATATCCTTTTTTACATACATTAGAGGAGAAAGGCTATATCGTTGGAACTTGGATGGTTCGGGGTAAACGTAAAATAAAGAATTATGAAGTAACCCACAAAGGGAGAAAACTTCTCGTCGCGGTTAAGAGTCACTTCAAGTTACCTATTACGAACATAATTTTAGGTCTAATATCAAGTGATGGAATGAAGTGAAAAACAAAGAATATGGATCTTTTTCCAACTCTTTAATCTGAAAATGCTCTAGTTCTGTCAATATTTTTCTTTTTATTCGTTTTTATTTTCCTCTAAACTAAAACTTTAACTAGTAATTATTATCGTAAATTTTTTCCCATTTTATAAAGTATCATTGGCCTCTTTATCAATGTCTTCAAAAGTGTGTTTAATACTTTTGTTGCGATTTTAGATTGCCAATCCATGTCGCCTTTAGCAACTATCTCTTCAAATATGCGTGGATTTGCAATGATTATTTTAAAAAGATAATTAATCTCCCCATCAGTTAGTGATGTTAAAAAAGCTCTCAATTTTGAGCTAATTTTAATCTCTTTATTTAGTCTAGCTTTCCATAATCTTTGGTATTCTAACAAAGAGTTCCTGCTTAGTACACCTTTTCTAGATGCTTCCAAGCTTTTTGATATAGTCTTTCCTGCTATCTTAGCGCAGAGCATTCCGTAATAAATTCCTCCTCCCGTTGTGGATTTTATTTGTCCCGCAGCATCACCAACTATTATTATACCTTCGGAAACTGTTTGGTGTAGTGTTCCTCCTGTTGGGATTATATGTGCATTAGCCCTATTGAAAGAACAACCTTCAAATTTTTCTTTAATAACTGGGTGAGTCATAATGAAATCATCAAGGTATTTTTTTGGGTTTTTTCCTAAATGTGGTCTTACCGCTAAACCAACTCTTGCATTTCCATTACCTATTGGAACAATCCACGCGAAAAATCCAGGTGCATACTTTCTCCCAAAAAATAATTCTACAATTCTGCTTTGGATATTCTTGATACCAAAAACTTCTTTTTGGACACCTATTCTTAATTCTGAAGAATTTTTTGAATATAGCCCTCCTCGCCGCGCTACAATAGAATTTACACCATCTGCTCCTACAATTATTCTACCTTTTAACTTTTTAATATCACCCTTATGCATAAAAATTACATTTACTCCTTCTTTAGTAACAATAAATTTCATTGCTCGGGCTTCTGTAAGAATCTTTACTCCTACTTTAACTGCATTCTCTGCAAGTTTTTTATCAAAAATCTTTCTATCTAAAATATATGCTTGCGTATCATCTCTTTCTACTTGAAATGATTGCCCATTAGGTGAATAAAAGTTAGCACCTTTAACTTCATTTATAATACCTTTCGCTTCTAATTTTAGTTCTTTGAAAGCATTCACTGATAATTTTCCTGTGCAATGTATTGGTGATCCTATCTCCGAATGTTCTTCAAGAATTAAAACCTTATGTCCTTCTCTTCCAATCATTTCAGCTACTGTAGAACCGACTGGACCTGCACCGATTATTATAACCTCATAATCCATTATAAAGAACTCAATTTTAAGAGTAAATTATCACTTTTATTTTTTTAGTATTTATTTTACTATTCATAACTGAATTACGACTTTTTATGTTCTTTCTTCTTAACTGCTTCAGGCATAACATACAAGTAAATTGAATGACTGTAAAACTCTTCTTTTATTGAAGGAAACCATTTAGTTATTCTAAAGTCATGACTTACAATATGTGTTTTATTTTGAATTTCCTTTTCCATTTTCGGTCTTAAACGTTCGTTTCCCGAAGTCGTTAAATACAGAGTTATAACTGTTGCTTTTGTGAGGTCTGCTTCTAGAAGATCACCATTGATTACTGAAATTTTATCTGTAAGATCTTGCTTAATAATTTCGTTTAAAGTTCGTTGATATAGATCCCTTCGCATTTCATATCCAATAGCCTTCTTAGCTCCAAAGTCGTTCACAGCCATTATAAGGATACGTCCATCTCCACAACCTAAGTCAAAGACTACATCATCGGAACCTACATGTGCCACTTCAAGCATCCTTTTTACAACTTCATGTCGTGAAGGTACAAAGGGGGCTAAACTGTTAATCATATTTTATCACTATTTTTAATCAAATTAACAAGATATAAATAACTCTAATGATTCGTCATAATCGAAAAAGATCAGAAGATTTGTAAAATGAGCACTAACATCGATAAAATAGTAGGTCCTTTCTATTGTCAAGTAGCTCTACAACTATGCTTGACATCTAGAGCACTTTGCAAACAAGGAGTATGTCAAAAAGTTTCAGAAATATGCTCTTTCATATCTACACTATGTTTAAAAACAAACTTTAAAACATGCGGTCAAGAATCAATAGTATGTAGTAACGTTTCAAAACTCTGTTCAACAGGCAAAGACTCTGCGGAATGCAAAAAAGCTAAAATGTTATGCAGTGACGCCCGACAGCTATGTCCTCGAAATAATCGTATAGATGGAACTTAAAGGTAGATTAAAAATGTTAAACAATACTTGGATTGTTGAACTATCAAAACAATCTTTGAATAACCCTGTATTTATCCAAGGTCTTCCAGGATTAGGTTTCGTTGGGAAGATCTCTGTTGATTTTTTAATTGAACAACTAAAACCAATTAAATTAGCAGACCTATATTCCACCCACTTAGCTTTACCGGATGGAGGTTTAGGTATAAAAATTGAATTAAATGGAACCTATAAACTCCCAAAATATGAATTTTATGCCCATAAAGGAAAAACAGATCTGATCTTTTTAGCTGGAAATATACAACCAAGTATGCAAGGGCAATATGATGTAGTCAAACATGTTCTTAAATACATTCAAGGATTTGGGTGCAAGTCGATAGTGGCATTGGGTGGCTATGGTATTAAAAGTAAGAATATTGATGCCGTTTATGCTGTTGCCAGTGATCCAAATATAATTAAAATAATCGGAAAAGAAAAGATCAAGATTGCACAGGATGGCTCTGTGAAAGGAGCTTTTGGGGTTCTTCTTGGTTTAGGGAAAGAGATGAATTTGGATTGCTTAGGTTTACTTGGGGCAACTAGGGGTATGTATCCCGATGTGCGGGCTTCAAGAAACATTGTTCAAATCCTCAAAAATATGTATAATTTACAGATAAATTTAGAAGACATGGATACAAAAGTGAAAGAAATGGAAAATCAATTGAAGAACTTCAGAAAAATTAGTAACAT
>JAUWJG010000076.1 GCA_030607815.1 Candidatus Bathyarchaeota archaeon | reverse complement strand
TTCATATTATACTTCAACTTTCCCCAAGCTCCATTTTTAACTATGGGCCAGTCCCCTGAAGGAGTTTTTTCAAAGAGATTTATACGTTGATTATTTGATTTTCCTGCTTTCCCTGTTGGTCCTTTTGCGTATACTGCTGGAATTGTCACAGATAGTAACATTATCATTCCGAGGATAATAACAGTTCTTGTTTTCATTCTTTTCTCTCCATCTTGTAATGTTTTTCATATTTTTATTTTAACAGTTCTGAATCCCAAATTCATGCTAAAAATATAGAAAAAAACTAGGTAAGCTATCATAGGTTTTCAAATCAATATTCTAACTAAAAGTTAGGTTTTTAGTATAAAAAAATGTAAAATCCTCAAGAGATTTATTGGTTGCATATTACTCCAAGTTCTTAGAAACCAAGAGTTTTTTAAAGAAAAAGATTAAGGTGGAATTGAACCGGGTTAAATCGAAAGGATATTAGTGTTTTCGAAATTGGTAGATTGGCGGTTTAAGGTCTGGTGGAAGGGGGGAAACATATTTTTTTCCTTGTTTCGCTTCCGCTAGTTCATCCCACATCTTCTTTAACAGTGAAGGCTGAGTTATGGTATCTAACACGCAACAAGCCATGGTCTTCGCTGCAAATATGAGCGATTTATGGGCGACACTTGACTTTCCCATGGCTACTACCTGCCAGGAGTGACCTGGAATTCCGAGAACCCACGTTGCAGTAGTGAACTCTTTTGTGGGAGCTTGCCAACTCACATCCGCAACATCTGTGGAAGCACCACTCACTTCACCTTTACCCCAAGGTTTAGGAATAGTTCGATCAATCACCACATCGGTGAGGTTCTGCCAGTCATCTCGTTTGGATCTCTTTAATGATTCTGTAATGTTTTCAGAAGGAATCGTTTTTTGGATCTCTTCAGCAAAGGTAACCTCTTCTTCAGTGTAGGTTGGTGTGCCGATCTCTCGCATGTTCTTTACCACAAGATCTACCATACTCTGTAAGGATAGACAGTTGTAACCTCCAGTCAGAAACTTATATTTAAAAGTGGTTCCGGTCATAAGTGCTGCACCCTTGGCAATCTTGAGAATCCATTGATAAATGTGTTCAACCTGAGCTCGCTCAGGTGCTCTAATATAATACCATGAGCTCGCGTAAGCTGGAACCACGTTGGGGGCACCACCTCCCTCCTCAATTACATAGTGAATTCGAGCCTCTTGCACAACATGTTCACGCATATAGTTCACTCCAGTGTTCATAAGTTCCACAGCATCAAGTGCACTGCGTCCTCGATGAGGAGAAGAACCAGCATGTGAGGTTACACCATGGAATTGAAACTTCACCGAATTAAGAGCATTTGTACTTCCAAGCCTCGCAGCATTCATCGTACTTGGATGGTGACTGAAGACAGCATCCAACCCTCTGAAGACTCCGTCCCGGACCATGAAGATCTTCCCCACCAATGTCTCTTCTGCGGGACAACCAAAAAATTTCACAGTCCCTTTTACATCTTTAGTTTTCAAAGCTTTACTCACTGCGATTGCAGCTGCAATTCCTGATGTTCCATGAATATTGTGACCGCATCCATGTCCAGGCGCTCCCTCGATTAGAGGATCCCTCTTGGATGTTGGTTTCTGTGAAAGGCTGGACAAGGCGTCGTATTCTCCCATTATCCCAATGACTGGTTTTCCAGCACCATAGGTGGCTACGAATGCAGATGGCATTCCTGCAACGCCTGATTCAACGTTGAAACTATGTTTCTCTAACTCTTTTGTTAATAGGTTTGATGATTTGAATTCTTGTAACCCTAACTCAGCAAAACCCCAAATCTGATCGCTTATATCCGTTAAATTCGACTTATTCTCTTCAATCCATCTCAGAGCAACTTTTTTTAACATTAAAAATACCCCTTTTTCAGTTCAAGATAATATCTAATATTAACACCTGTACACAAAAATCTTTTCAACGTAAAAAATTCAAGCAAAATACGTAATTAATCTACTTTTAGAGAGACAGGTGCTTATTTACTGCATATTTAACACATTTTAAGACGGTTTTCTTTCTAGTTTATCTGATTCTTCTTTCGGTTTTCATTTTATTGATTTAGTGTAACTCCTAACGTGCTCTATTACCAAAAAAAGAAAATGAAGACGTTTCTTCACTTCAAAAGAGACAACGCTATTGAAATATCTTCAGTAATCATTCTTCGTTTACTTCTCTCAATAAAGAAACTAGGACCAGCCTGCAGATAGGAGGGAAACACTCTCTTCCCTTGAAAGAAGTACTCCTGATTTCGGATTTTATAGGTTGATCCTGGGGGAATTACTCTCCCTTCACCACTCCTCTTTGAGATGTAGTTGACGGCTTTTATCGCCACAGCACCCATTAGCATGAAAACTTTCACATCGGAAAATAATGCTATTTCCTTCTCCAATAGGTGAGAGCATTCTTTGATAGTACCAGACTTTATTCCATATCCAATTTTCCCACATTTCACGGCTGTAGTGAAATATGCACCCAAATCTACTAAATCCCATATAGATGAAACATCAGCACCCGCATTCTTGAATGCTTGAACGGTAGTCTGCTGAAATAGGGGGTTCTTTTTTGCGTAATAGTAATCAGAAGAGTCTGCAGGGGCAGTCTCTGAAATCATCATGAGGGATACTAGTTCAGGTTTCACATCCACATCGGGTACGATGTAACACTCGTGCTTCACATCAATACATGGAAACGTCTCGCGCCTAACACAGTTATTCACCTGCATCAATATCTCTTCCGTTTTTTTATGAATGTATGAGAA
This sequence comes from Candidatus Bathyarchaeota archaeon, assembly GCA_030607815.1. Classification (GTDB taxonomy): domain Archaea; phylum Thermoproteota; class Bathyarchaeia; order RBG-16-48-13; genus JAUWWH01. Next base: position 847 of record JAUWJG010000076.1, on the reverse strand, counting down.
TAAACTTTGTTTTGATAATTTAAAATAAAGTTTTTTATTCTGTTAAGTGTTCAATAACTCTTCCTTCCTGAGTTAGCGTATAAACAAGCTTTCCTTCTGTTGCATCCTTCTCGACACAGAAACCAGCCTCTAATACACGCAGATGCCAATTGAGAGTGCAGTCATCTAAACCCGTACGCGACTTAAGATACTCGATATTTAAGAAGCCATTCTTTATTGCTCTTAGAATTTTTATTCTTAAGGGATTACTTACTGCTCTCAAGTAACGTTTATGATATTCTCTCGTCTCATCCATCGACTTTCCAATCGTCTTTGTATTCTTCCCCGACAAGTCAGAATCACTAGTTATAAAGTATTGTATCAGTGTTCAAATGGAATAGAGACCAATATCACTCCATAGAAGAAGTTTGTTTTTTCATCCTCAAACCATCGATTTTGAGGTTAAGAATTAAATTTAATCCCAAGCCTGAACCTAAAAAAAATAAGAAGTAGAAGTTATGAGTTAGCTTAATTCACTCATCCTTCTCAAACAGTAAGTAGTGATAGACAGTGTAAGCCATCGGTCCCGCACCCATGCCAGCCGTTTGATAAGTATAAAGACGCCAACCATTCCTTTGAAATCGCTCAATTGTTTTACTTACATCCTTGTGATGCTCAACTTTCACACAGTCATATTCTTTCAACGTGACTTTATCTCTCCAGTTTTAATCATAACGCACTACAAATCTTAAACTTTTATTCCCACTGAATTTTATAGATTTAGGATTCAGAACTGAATTCTGAAAGAAGAATCAAAATGGTCTATCTATATTTGGGTTCGGGGATTAAAATTTAGTCTTGAACCATA
>JAUWJG010000028.1 GCA_030607815.1 Candidatus Bathyarchaeota archaeon | reverse complement strand
CTCCGTCTTTACTAGTTCATCTGTTTTTTCTCCAATCAACATTTGATGATCACTATTAAATGCTCTTGCAACTATAATATTTTTAAGAATATCAACTGGATCAACTCCTTGGTTACGGCTGATTTCAACAATTCGCTCAGGACGGAAGGTTCCTTCGGCATCAATGTATAGCACTCTTCCACCTAGACCGCCCCTTTCGGGTGGTAATTGTACGGTGACACAAAGTGTTAGACAAATCTGAGTCTTTCCTACACCGAACTCTCCAATCAATTCGAGGATAGCTCGACTTTCGACGCCTCCACCGAGTATTCCATCGAGATTTTTACTTCCAGTCGTCAAACGAGTAATTTCCTTTCTTTGTATAAGTAATTCTTCAGCGGTTTGAAATTTTATCTGAAGTATCTCTCTTGCTTTCAAAGAGAGGGAGATCGCCTTCTCCGCAGTAAGTCCAGCAGTATCTACCAGTTCCCTGGAAGGGGCTAAGGCAAGAGATTCTAAAGTATTATACCCAGCAATACGTAACTTTTGAGCTGTTACAGGTCCGATTCCTGGGAGATCCTCCAATCCTTTAATAGTTTCCGTAGTTTCCGTAGTTTCCGTAGTTTCCGTAGTTTCTGTCAACTCTCTTTCCTCAAAGTAGAACGTCTTATAATTCTCTGTTATAAATGGACTGATAAAAACTTACTGCTTTAATGAATAAGCCATTTTTCTTCTAAGAGAGCAGATTATGAAATTCTACGTTGTCTAGCACGCACCGAACGAGCACGACCAGTCTGTCGCGCAGCTATCAAACCTACCTTCGCTCCAGGGGGAGCATTTCTCGACACCGTTGTGGGTCGTAATGAATGAGATTTATGAGCACCACCTCCATGAGGGTGATCACAAGCGTTCATAGCAACGCCTTTCGTCGTAGGATACATACGTCCCTTAGCTGACATCCAATGCGATTTGTTTCCAGCTTTAAGAAATGGTTTTGAAGTTCTTCCAGCACCAGATACGATGCCAATGGTTGCTAAGCATAAATCATTTATATAAGTCAATTTTTTTGATGGAAGTTTGACAAGGGTTCCCTTAGAAGTGTGAGATACAACAGTTGCATAAGTACCTGAAGCTTTAACGAATTTTCCCCCATCCCCCGGGTGATGTTCAAGATTGCAAATGAGTGTTCCAGGAGAAATCTGGCTCACAGGAAGAATATTACCGATTGCTGCATGAGCTGATGGCCCAAATTCAATTTGTTGATTGACAGAAATTCCCTCAGGGGCTACGATGTAGAAGACTTTTCCGTTTTCAAGCATTATCTTTGCTAAAGGTGATCCTCTACCAGGTTCATGTAAAAGTTCTTTTACAGAAGCAGTGAGTGGATAGTTTACTCCAGTTTTATGAAGTGTGAAATATTTTGATGGACTAATACGTTTATGGGGTAATGACCTAAAAGTTGAGCTTCCACGACCTCTTCTCTGAACTCTAATTCTTTTTCCCATAAACTTACATCCTTTAAGTAATTATTAAAATATTCCAAGTTTTATTGCAAGATCTGAAGCTTTATTTTCAGGTTTTAGTTTTACAAAAGCCTTTTTTAAACTTTTAGTAGTTATTAAAAGGTTAACTTTATCAACCTTTACGTCGTAAAGTTCCTCAACAGCTTTTTTTATTTTATATTTATTTGCCTTAAGATTAACAATAAAGGTAAGTTTATTTTCACTTTCGATTAAATTTACCGCTTTTTCAGTCATTAAGGAGTACAGGATAATGTTTTGATTAGGTATCATATTTACCATCTCACATAAATAGAGTTTTGAGATCATTAATAGCAGAGCTAGTCCAAACAGTCAATCTTCCAGGAACAGTTCCAGGGGCTAAGGCTTCGGAGTTTAAGTAATTGACTTCAATTACATCAACACCGAGAAAGTTACCAACTGCTTTTCTAATCCCACCATTCTTATGGATAACAAGTAGAGGACCAACACCATGTCGCTTCTTTCGTCCTCGCATCTTTCCTTTACCAGCTCTAATCTTCCTTGAGTTATATACTCTCTCTAAATCAGGCCAGAGACCTAAATTTTTAAAGAAAGTTCGAGCTTCACCAGCATAGTCTATATCTTGAAGCTTATCAACAATGACCAGAGGGATCATTGGGACATCTTCAATTGCATGTCCGCGATGTGCTACCTGAGTTTTATTTGCTGTAGCTGCGATAGCAGAACGTATAGCTAGACGACGCTCTTTTTTATTAATAAATTTATAAATTTTTTTCTCAGATCTCGGAGGATGTGTAGTGCGACCTCCAACAGCACTCGGTGCAAAAGCTCCCTGCTGAGCTCTTGGGAAGCGACTGCCTTTAACTCTTGGCAGTCTTGCAGTACCGTGTCCTGTTCCCATTGAGACTGCGGATGTCCGTTTTCCCGCCATGGGATCTCGACCTTGAGGTTGAATCCCATGTGATTGTTGAGCTAAAACTGCTCGTTTTATCACATCAGGTCTAAGAGGGGTCTCAAAGATTTTAGGTAACTCGATAGTTTTTTTGACATTTCCAAGTAGATCGTAAATTTGAATATTCATGAACGTCTTTCCCCTCCTTTTATATTTCCAAAGATGGTATTATTTTAGGGGCAACTTTCTGAGAATTCGTGGGTGGATGATTTGCATAACGAAATTTTAATAAACGTTTTGTAGAACCTGGAACGCTACCTTTCAGAATCAGATAATCTTTTTTGATTTTGCCGTAATGGGGAAAACCTCCTCTTGGAGTTATAGCTTCACCATCTTGACCAATTTTTAAAATCCTTTTATTTCTTTCAGTTCTTTGATGGAAACCCATTTGACCAGCACGAGGAACCGTATACATTACATAATGAGGCATCCAAGCTCCAAGTGTACCAACACCTCGCACCTTTTTATTAGATTTATGACTAAGTTTCTTAACACCCCAGCGTTTTACAGGTCCCTGAATCCCCTTACCCTTTGTTACTGCTATAACATCAACAAACTGTCCTTCCTTGAATATTTCTGACAGTTCCACTTTCTTACCTAAAAGGCCTTTAAGATAATTCAGCTGATCTTTTATTGTTCCTCCATCAACTTTGACCTCAAAAATGTCAGGTTTCTTCTGAGAAATACTAGATAAAAGCGGTATAGTAGCGAAGAGTGCTCGGAACTCGGAAATCTTACTTAAGGAAGTTTTTATTGTATTTAAGGAAACTTTTGAATCTACATTTTTTAGGAATGGAGAAATTTTCTGAATTTCTTTTGGAAACTTCTTTGCCCAAACTTCAGAAAATGATTTTAAGCCATTAATTGTTCGTACGTAAGCTCGGAATCCACAGACAACCATCGGGGGGGTCTCTATATAAGTGATGGGAGTGAAAACTTCTTGACCGTATATGGGAGACCCCGTTTTATCACTGATCGTGTATATATAACTCATTCCAACTTTATAGCCAGAAAACCCTAAAAGAGTTGGAGAATCAGCATCAATCTCAGGCCAGTAGTTTACTTTACCTATTGGACTTTTAGCCCTACCTCTTGGGAGGTAAGCCAATGAACCATGTTTAGGTGCACTTTTTCTCCGTCGTCCCATTTTTCACATCTCTCCATATAAATTAAACTAGAAGGATAACTTACATAGTTTCCTTCACTTTAAGAGTTTCTACTTTCTTTAGGATGGTGTTTAAAATTAAGAGGCAACTCTTAAACTTTCTCCTAAGAATTGTTGGAGCATCGTAATCAAATATTGTAGTTTCATTGAAATCATAACAGATACAATTTGATTAAACCCTAAAACAAAATATGAAACGGATAGTAAAATGGATAATAACAGGATTCATCTAAAAGCATAGTTATCTCGTTATTTTATAGAATCTGTATTTGTAACAAATCCATTAGTTTATGAATTTACCGACGTTATTGAGAAGGGTTCACTTATCATTGGATATTTATGTTTTTCGAAAATTTGAGGTAAATTATTACGCAGAATCTCCTTTAAACAATGAGAGTTATAATCCTGAAATGGATAATAGATTGTTCGTACAGTAAAATTTGAGTGATATCACGGTGTATATTTTTATGTAAATTTTGTTTGTTGAAAAAAGAGAGTAAGTATAAACATCTTTTATGCAGAAAGATTCATCCAAGATAATGTTTGCTGAATAATTACTTCGTTTAACTTTCTGAAAGTTAATAAAATTGAGGCTAAAGAGTCAAGTTTTCTGCTCTAATACCATCTTTAGATATTAAAAGAAGATCGATCCCATTTCCACTTGCGATGTCTCTTTTTATTGCAGACCTCATCGCCCTAAGAACTAAATCCCTTCCCTCTTTCAAGGTTAATCCATCTCTGTAAGACTCTTCAAGTACTCCAACGGCGATCTGGGCGCCTGAACCAATTGTTGCATATTTATCTGGAATAAGTGACCCCATTGGATCCAGAGTATAAAGACTTGGACCGTCATCATCAACACCAGCAACGATCGTCTGGGTGAAATATGGAAAGAATCTTCTTTGAAATAGAAGATTTGACATAGTCTTGGCTGCAGCTTTCACTGATATCCTTCTACCATTAGTCAATTCAAAGAGTTTAGCGTATGCTGAAACTTGGCGCGTCAATATCTGCATGTCAGCTATTAATCCAGCGCAAGCTGCGCCTATGTGATCAATAATTTTAAATATTTTTTCACCAGTCTTACTCATAATAGTATATCCATATGAAACCCTTTTTTCAGAAGCTAATACAACTCCATCCTTACAAATTATACCAATTGTTGTTGCCCCAGGCAGATACATCTGACTCATCATAATTCCCTCACAAACCTGATTTAGAACTAACTATTAAAGAATATGGTTTCTTATAAGATGTTTGGGTTTGAAATTTTTTATTAGAAATATTTTAAAGCTATTTTTTAAGATTAACAAGAAAAATGAGTTAGATAAAGTACTGACATTTATCCAGAATGAATGTAAATGAATAGAAAATGTTTTATGTTTTTTTATAGTGAGACTTAAAACCTTTTGTTTTAGATATAAAGAGGGCGGGTAAGAAAGTCAATATTCGGTTTCTTCGAGTTCTTCAGATAAAATGTAAAAAAGGAGAATGAAATCTCTATAATAACAGGAAGATATTTGATAAGAAAGATTCTGTTCAAAAATGAAAAGAGGAGAGTTAGCCTAAAAATGAGTCCTTTTTTGTAGAGTGTCGTCTGTTGTAGTGGTTGATTATTATAGATAGATTGACAGTTTCATATATAATCGTAATACTTAAAGCGTTATTAATGTATAATATGGTGACAAAAAAAGTCATTTGTTAAAACGGTTTAATTAAAAATTTTAATATTAAAAATGATTATTTTGACAGTAATAATACAAATAGATTAAAGGTTAATCATTCCTTTGTTAGATTTAAGTTTTAAAATATTTATTATTAAAGATTTTTGTCAAATTAAAGGGAAAATCGTTTAAATTAGTAGAATTAGAGGTAGATAATAGTTTGAAGATGGTTACGGTCAAGATACCTGAAGATTTTGTTGATGGATTGAATAAGCTAGTAGGCGGGGGAATGTACCCGAGTAGAAGTGCAGCTATACGTGTAGCCGTTCGGGACCTGTTAAAAGAGGTTTTATGGATGGCAAATGAAAATACGTCTTTAATGAATACGCCGATAACGTTCAAACGATGGATTTTAGTTGCATGTCCAGAATGTAGAAAAGTAGTCAATGTAAGAAAGGATTGGGTAAGTCGACGTTGCCCCCATTGTCGCACAAAATTCTCAGTAGATTTTGATGATTTACTAATAATTGGAACTTGTGAAAAATTAGCTGACACTCAAAGATATATGTCTCAATCTAACAATATGAATAAAAAGATTAGACAAAGATGGTAACACTTTAGATAAAATAAAAATTATGAAAAATGGATTTAGTCTCGAGAAGTGTATCCACATTCCGTACATCTATAGAATCGAGTCGCGGATTCATCAGTCCACTGAGTTTGTGCACGCCATTGAAAAGCTAAATCATTACCACACTTGGGACAGTTAGATCTGACCGTTAGAAGATTTTTTAAATCCTCTTTTTTATCCACAACGGTGATTATATCATCTTTAGTGAAATCTAACGATTTTTTATTAATAGAGAGTTTTGTATCAGTTAAGCGTTTTTTATAATTGCACTTTGAACAGGATAACCACAGTGCAACACCTGTCTCTCCTGAGCTTAGAACTAATTTAGTTCCACAAATTGGACAAAATTCCATTGTATTTTGATACCTCTCTTAGAGAAGTGTTTATCGATGTCCCTTATTATCTTCAATTTAAAAAGAATTTTTTTATGGATTCTTTAAAAAAAATTTTCCTCTAATGGTAAAATTTGATTATTCTATTGCCTCAAGGAAAGTTTCTTCCTTTAATTTTTCATCTAATTCTCATAGAACATATATCATCAGTTAGCAGTCTTCGTTTTACGTAGACAGTATAATTACATTTGCCCCCTGTACATGAATCTTCTACTCACCCATAGTTCTATCCAATTCTGAACGCCTTAAAGTATATTGATAATATCTGAAATGTTTATAATAGCGAAATCCTTTTTTTGAAAATTTGAACAAAATTCCACGTAAATTCGTTTCAGTTGAAAGAGAACAATAAATCGTATATGATATTATTAATTATATATATTTTCTTAAATCTACCTTTTAAGTTTTATTATTTAAAATGTTGGATAATTATCATGAAAATAATTGTGTATTTTTTGATAACGAGTTTACTCATTGAGTTTTATGTGTTACATTACATATTTAAAATGATCAGCTATGAAATTTATCGAAAAGAGATTCTGAAACATTTATAGATAATACTCTTTAAAGATGTGAAATGTATAAAGGGAATGGAATAATCATTATAATATTATGTAGTAAATGGAAATCTATGAAGGGGGTATGAGTTATAGCAGTTCAAACAGTGGAAGATAAATCACAGAGAAAAGCTAAGAGTTCTAGAATTAAGGGTAAAAAGATTACTGATCGGGAACGTCTACTACATATAATAAGCCTTTGCCTTTCAGTAGAATATAAAAGTGGAGATCCTTTTAAAGTGGATGTTAAGAACATACTCAACAATTTGAGGAGATATCTTCCTCACTGGAAGATTCTTGAGGATTTCACATTAGATGCAGAGGCATTAAACAGAATAGCGTCAATTATTAGTCTTCAAGGCAACTGGATAATAAATCGCTCTACAGCACTATATGTTGACCCACTCCTAATAGAATTACATATTAAGATGATTGATACGGAAAAACTGGTCAATATCTTCTCCAAGTCTTGGCATCCAATCATCGAGATGGAAGGACTTTCAAAGAAAAGAATAGATGAAGCTACAGAGTATTGGAACCAGCTCCTACCTCTTGATGAGCGACGACTTAAGTTACCAACACCATCAACTGCTTTAGGTTCAACCACACTACAAGAGCTCATAAAGATGAAGATTATGTCAAATGAGTCTTTTAATGATACGCTTCACACTTTCTGGTTGAAATTAAAAGAGAGAGTAAGTGATAATGAAAAGGTTTCTTATTGGAGCTTTATTGTCGCAGATACTTATGATAAAACAATCTACAGGGCTTATTTGACTAGTTTCCTCGTAACGTACGGTTATGCTCACATGGAGATAAACCGTGTCGAAGAGGAGATTTTTTTGATCCCTTATGATAATCCAAAGGAGAATGTATTCACAGAGCAAAGCGTCTCAATACCCATTGCAATTGACCGTAATCTTTGGAAAACTAAAAGGAAAAGTGATTTACAATGAGTGACGATACAGCAGGGTACATGAGAAGAGTGAAGAAGGCAGCTAAGATTCTCTTCTATAAAAGACATAGACAACCAGGAGTAAAAGGTTGGGAATTGAGAAAAACGTTGGGTAAGAATTATCTTACCATTATAGATCTGTTGAATCGTCAACTTGAAAAGTTAGATTTTGAGGTTAAAATTGTATATGAGACAGGAGAGAAACCTGAGGATCCCACTGATGAACAACTTAAGCGAGCACGATTTTACGTAACTCTTAAGAAACCTTTATCAACATCAGAATTAGTGCTGTCAGGTTGGAGAGTTGATGATGTTGCTGCTCTAACAGTTGCTATAGCATACATAATTTCTAAACAAGGGAAAGCTCCTCGGAAGGAAGTTGAAGAGATTCTCAGAGAAAAATTTCCTAAATGGAGAGTTGATTATAACTTAAATAGGTTTCAGAGGCGTGGATACCTTAGTCAAGATGATTCTGGGATTCTCTACTTAAATTGGAGGGCTAGAGCAGAAGTAGATCAGCAGACATTGCTAAAACTGATCTTAGCTACGAAGACGGAATAACACATAATGTCGAAAGTTAAATGTTTTTACCGGAGAGGATTTAAAGGGCTACTTCTGTCGGTATTACGTGGAGAGATATCACAGGCAGTATTATGATGATAGTTTAACATGGTCTTTTATCAAAATTTTAGTCAATATCACTCCATTCACGTATCGTTTTTAGTCATAATTGTAACAAAACTCTAAATGATTTT